>JBBRVU010000004.1:0-74059 GCA_038246575.1 Actinomycetes bacterium
AGATCGCCGACGCCCTGACCCGCCCGGACGACGGCAGCCTGTTCCTGCGGGTACTGCTGCTTCTCGGCTGGGCCGGGTGGGCCGCCTTCGCGCTGAGCGTGGCCGTCGAAACCCCCGCCCAGCTCCGCGGCCGCGCCGCGCCGCGCCTGCCCGGCCTCGGCGCCAGCCAGCGCGCGGCCGGCACCCTCGTGGCCGCCGTCGCGGTCCTCCTCCTCGGCACCCCGACGCTGACAGCCCCGACAGCGACGAGCCGGCCGGTCATCCTCGCCACCGCGACACATCACCGTCCCGCGCAGCCCGCAGCAACCTCGGGTCACCCCGAGCGGCAGGCACCGGCCTCGGACCCGACCACGCTCACCACGTCGGCCAGCGTCACCCCGGCGCACTACCCGACCTACCGGGTGCGCCGCCACGACACGCTGTGGGACATCGCCGAACGCTGCCTCGGCGCCGGTGAACGGTTCACCGACATCGCCGCGCTGAACTACGGCATTCAGCAGCCCGACGGTCAGGCGCTGACCGACAGCCACTGGATCAGCCCCGGCTGGGTCCTCCGCCTCCCCGCCGACGCCCACCCCGACCCGGACACCCAGGACACCCACGACACACCGCCGGCCGCGCGGCTCGGTTTCGGCTACACCGTGCGCCGCGGCGACACCCTCTGGGGCATCGCCCAGACCGAGCTCGGCGACGGCACCCGCTACCGCGACATCTCCCACCTCAACCAGGGCCGTCCACAGGCCGACGGCGACACCCTGCGCGACCCCGACCACATCGAGCCCGGCTGGAATCTGCGACTGCCCCCCGAACCAGCCCGGCCAGCTGGGCAACCGGCCCCGGTCGCCCCTCGAACGACCGGTGGCACAGACACCCAGCCCCCCACCCCCACGACACCGACACCGACAACGACACCGACACCGACACCGACAACGATGCCGACACCTGCGCGCGCACCGGCCCCAAGCGCGACCCGGTCACCCGCTGCGGCCGGTGGCTACGGCAACGTCTCGACGCCCGGAACCGGGCACCCCGGCGCCGACCAGGACGCGCCCGGCGATTTCCTCCCGGCGAAGGTGGGCCTGGGACTGGCCGGGGTCACCGTGGCCGCGTTGCTCGCCGCCCTGGGCCGTCGGCGCGCCCTCCAGCAGCGGGCCCGACGCCCAGGCCGTCGCATCACCTTGCCCGACCCTGAGGCCCGCGCGGTCGAGACAACACTGCGGGTTGCCGACGACCGCGACACCCTCGCCCAGCTCCGAGCCGCGCTGCTGCAACTGGCTCAGGACTGCGCCGTGGCCGGCCGCAGCCTGCCCGCCGTCGGCGCGGTACGGGTCGGCCGTGCTGACATCGACCTGCTCCTCCTCGAGGACGACCTCGCGCCGGTGGCGCCGTTCGAAGCAGTCACGGCCGACCGGTGGCGCGCTGACCTGTCGGCCATCCGCGCCGTCGACGGTGCGGGCGACGAGCTCGGGTTCCCGTACCCGGCGCTGCTCACCGTCGACGCCGCCGAAGACAGCACCCTGCTCGTCGACCTCGAGGCGACCGGATCGCTGACCGTGGTCGCCTCCATGGACGACGCGAGACCCGTGATGAACGCCTGGGCTGTCGAGCTCGCGGCCGGCCCGGTCTGCGAGTCGGTCGGGCTCACACTGGTCGGAGGGACCTGGCCGCAAGCTGCCCTCGACGCGGCCCGGGTCCGGGTCGCGACGTCGGCCCGGCAGGCGGCACCTGCCGCGGCGGCGCGTGGACGCGACGTCGCCGCGATCCTGCAGGCCGCACGGGTGAGCAGTGTGCGCGAGGCACGTTCGACCGGTGTCGCCGCGGCAGTCTGGGACCCGGAGATCGTGCTCTGTCTACCGTCACCAGCCGACGCCGCATCACTGAACGCCATGCACCAGGCGAGCGGGGGAGGCGTTGTTCTGGTCTCCGCCGTCACCAGCACGGACGTGGCCCCGCCTGGGTGGACGCTAGCTGCCGCCGGCGAAGGCCGGTTCCGGCTCGACCCCCTCGGCGTCACGGTCAGCCCACCCCGGCTGGAGTCCCCTCATCTTGCTGCGGTCACCGCTGCCCTGGCGGCCGCCGACGACTGGAACGGCGTCCAGGCGCCCGCCACGCCGGAGTCTGAGGACCAGGTCGCGAGCGAGGACGGCGCAGGCGGCGACGCGGTGACCGATGCCGATGCCGATGCCGACCGGCCAGCCGGGCCGCCGCGAATCCTGGTCCTGGGCCCTGTCGCGGTGCGATCTGCAGACGACGAACAGGCCCACGCCTACCGGCGGCGCAAGCTCACCGAGCTCGCCGCCTACATCGCGATCCACCCCGGCGCCGACAACCGCGGCATCGACGACGCCATCTGGCCAGCGCGACGCATCTCACCGTCGACCCGCAACTCCGCCAGCTCACGGCTGCGACGGTGGCTGGGCACCAGCCCGGACGGCGAACCCTGGCTCCCGGTCGTCCCCGACCGCGGCCAGTACCGGTTCCGGCCAGAGGTTCGCAGCGACTGGCACGACTTCCGGATACTGGCCCGCCGCGGCCTCGGCGCCGGACCCGCCGGGCTCGACGACCTCGCGACCGCCTTGGGACTCGTCCGGGGCCGGCCCTTCGCCGGCATCGACCCCGCCGCCTACGTGTGGGCCGAGTACGACATCCAAGAGATGATCAGCGCCATCACCGACGTCGCGCACGCACTCGCTGTCGCGCGGCTGGCAACTGGAGATCCGCGCGGGGCGCGTCAGGCCGCAGCCAAGGGGCTGCTGGTCGAGCCGACCTCCGAAGTGCTGACGAGAGACGCTGTGCTCGCTGCCACCGCACTGGGGGACACCCACGAGGCCCAACGACTCCTCGACCAACTACGGATCCGGATCTCAACGCTGGACCCCGACGCCGACGTGAACGCAGAAACCGTGTTCTCCGCCGTCATCACCTGACCACCGCCGAGGCCCGGTACGGGGCGCCCAGGTAGGCAGCGACACCCGCCGGGCCCGAGCAGCCCGGACGTCCCGACGGCGAGGAACGGCGCGGACAGAAGTCGCTGCCATGATCCGGCGCGCCCCGGTCGACGGCACGGCCAAAGAAAATCGAAAGAATCTTCGCGGTACCCCTCGGCTCGCAGGATGTTCTGGCGCATAGGAGTGCATGAGACTTCCTCTGCTGCCCCGCCCCCGGGCGCTGTTACTGCTGTCCGTGGCGATCGCCGGGCTCGTTGCCGTGTGGGCCGGTGGCCCCGCCGGGGACGGACACCGCCCGCGGCACGTCGCCGGCGCCCAGAGCGTCACCGCGGATCGCCCGTCAGCGGAACCGCGGCACGGTGACCGCCTCGGCGCCGGCGACTTCGCTGGGCAGGTCGCGCGGGCGCTGCTCGGTTACGACACCGGATCGTCGCGGGCCCGGTGGCGCAGGGCCGTGTTGTCGCTGGCCGGCGCGCCGGAGGGGTCGTTGGGCGCCCACGACATCGACCTCCTGATCCCCGACGACGGGCAGTGGGAACAGATGGCCGCCGTCCATCAGCGCGCCACGGTCACCGTCCGAGCAAGCTACGTGCCGACCCTGTGGACGCAGACGGCCGCGCAGCACCCGGAACTGCCGGACGGGTCGGTCGGGATGACCGTCACCGGCACCCAGCTGGTGACCTGGGACGGCGGGACGAGTCGGGTACCGGTCGCGGTCACGCTGCTGCTGCTGTGCCCCCCCGCGACACAGCGGTGTGTCCTGAGCCGCGTCCTGGCGCAGGTGGCGAGATGAAGGCACTGGTCGCCGCCGGAGTTGCCGTGGTCCTGCTGCCGGTCGGGCTGATCCTGCTCCTCGCGGTCGGGTCGGGCCCGTCCTGCGCGAGCCGGGATGGCGGCGGTGCCGGCACCGCCCTGGACAGTCAGCAGGTCGCCAACGCGCAGACAGTGATCGCCGTCGGTGAGCGCCTGGCGGTGCCGGCCCGCGGTCAGGTCGTGGCGATCGCGGCCGCCCTGCAGGAGTCTGGCCTGCGGAACCTGGCGTTCGGGGACCGGGACAGCCTCGGGCTCTTCCAGCAGCGCCCCTCACAAGGCTGGGGCTCGCCGACCCAGATCCTGGACCCGACGTATGCGGCCACCCGCTTCTACACCGCGCTGCTCGCCGTCCGGGGCTGGCAGGCCATGCCGATGGCGGCCGCGGCGCAGGCAGTGCAGCGCAGCGCCTTCCCCGACGCCTACGCCCGGTGGGCCGGCGACGCGGCCCGCATCGTGGCCGCCGCCACCGGATCCGTAACGCCTCCCGGGCTCGGATGTGCCGCCGCTGCCGCCGACGCGCCGACCGGGCCTATGTCGACGGAGACGGTGTCGACGGAGGCGGTGTCGGCGGTGCTCGGGTTCGCGGCGGCGCAGGTCGGTGACGCCTACGCGCTGGGCGCCAACGGCCCGGACACCTGGGACTGCTCCTCGCTGGTCCAGGCCGCGTTCGCGGCGGCCGGGGTGGCGGCACCGCGGACCGCGGCCGGGCAGTACGACTGGCTGCGCGGCCGCGGCGGCCTCACCGCCGGCCCGGCCCGGCTGGCGTCGCTGCGCCCGGGAGACCTGCTGTTCTCCCAAGGGGCCGAGCCGCACCGGGGCGGCGACGGCGAACCGGTCGGGCACGTCGCCCTCTACGCCGGGGCCGGGATGGTCATCGAGGCGAAGGGCTGGGCGTCCGGTGTGACGGCCCAGCGGTACAGCGACGCGGCGATGGCCTCGATCAGCTGGATCGGCCGGCTGACGACGCCCACCGCCAGCCAGCACAGAACCAGCAGCACCCGCAGCACCGACCGCACCGACACGTCACTTCTCGAACGGAGCCAGCCATGACCCTGCACCACCTCCCGCTCGCCCGCTTGACCCTGCTCGGCGCGGACCCCGGCGTGGCGCCCAACGGCACCGGCCTGCCCGGGCTGCCGGTGGTCCGCCAGATCGTCGGCGCCCTACTGACCTGGGGACTGCTCGCCTGCGTCGCCGGGCTGGCGATCTCGGTGATCGTGTGGGCGCTGGCCCACCAGAGCGGCAACTACCACCAGGCCGGCAGCGGCAAGACCGGCGTCCTGGTGTCCGCGGGTGGGGCGCTGCTGATCGGCGGCGCCAACGCCATCGTCGGGTTCTTCTCCGCCCTCGGCTCCACCATCCACTGACCCGCCATGACCACCCTCAACGTGCTCACTGCGCTGGCCGTGACCGAGGCGCCCGACCTGTGCGTGGCCCCGATCAGCGCGCTGTGCGCCGCCCGCACCGTCGGCGGCGCAGTGACCGGCGGCCTGGGCGGCCTCGGCGGTGCCGCGACCGGGATGGCGATGTCCGGCATCGGCGCGATGTTCGTCTCCGGCGCCGCGGACGCCACCACCGCGATGCTGGGCGCCCTGGACGGGTCCACCCGGGTCGACCTGTCCGCGGCCTGGTTCCGCGCCAACACCGCCGTCCTGGCCGCGGTCACCCTCCCGGTCGTCCTGGGCCTGTTCGTGCTCCAGGTCACCGGCGCCGCGCTCCGGCGCGAACCCGGCGGCCTGGTACGGGCCCTGGTCGGGGTCGCCAAGGCGCTGCTCGGAGCGGGGGTCGCGCTGGCCGCCACCCAGGCCGCGCTGGTCGCCTGCGACGAGATCGCCACCGCCATCGCCGCCTCGGCGGGCACCACGGTCACCGAAGCCACCCGCCAGTTCCTGTCGCTGACCTACCTGGCCGGCCCGCAGGTCGGACCCGTCCTGCAGATCCTGCTCGGTCTGGGCGTCATCGTCGGGTCGTTCCTGCTGTGGGCTGTGCTGCTGTTCCGCAAGGCCGCCCTACTGCTGGTCGCCGTCTTCGCCCCGGTCGCGTTCGCCGGCGCCGCCGGGGACCACACCCGCGGCTGGGTCCGGCGCTGGGTCGAGCTGGTCGCCGCCCTGGTCTTCAGCAAGATCGTCATCGTCGTGGTGTTCGTCGTCGGTGTCAGCGCCTTCGGCAGCGCCGGGAATGGCAGCCAGCCCGGCCAGTCTGACGCGGCCGCCCTCTCCGACCTTCTCGTCGGTCTCCTGCTCCTCGGAATCGCCGCCTTCGCCCCGTGGCTGTCCTGGCGGTTCGTGCACTTCGCCGGCGCCGAGGTCTCCGAGGCCATGCACGCCACCGTGGCGCGCAGCCCGATCCCGGCGGCCACCCGAAGCGCCGCCCGCACCGCCCGCACGGTCGCGGTCAGCGCCGCCACCCGGCCCCTGGTCGGCGCAGTCGGTGGCGCGGCCTCCGGGGCGCGGGGCGCCGGCCCGGCCCGGGCACCGGCGCCGGCGCGCCCACCGGGCCCGCCGTCAGACCGACCAGGACCGGCAACGGTGGCCCGGGCGCCACGGGCAGCCACCCACGCCGGGCCGGGTGGACGCGGGGGTGAGAGGCGGTGACCGAGCACGCCCTGAGCCCCGGCCCGACCGTCCGGTTCGGCCGCCTCGAGCAGCGCCCCCTTCTCCTCGGCCTGTCCGGCGCGCAGACCGCCTGCGTCGGCCTCTCCCTGACCCTCGCTGTCGCCGGGCTGTACCTCGCGGGCGGGGCCGGGTTCGCGGCGGCGCTACCGCTGAGCGGACCCCTCGCCGCCGCCGGGCTGCTGCGCCGCGACGGGCGGCCGTTCGTGGCGTGGCTGCCGGTCGCCGGGCACTGGGCGCTGCGCCGGGCGGCCTCCCAGACCAGGTACCTGACCCGACCCCGCCCGAGCACACCGGTCAGCGCTCTGGCGCTGCCCGGCGACGCCGCCCGGCTGCGCCTGCTCACCGGGCCCGCCACCGGGGCGGCGCTGGTGCACGACCCGCACGCCGGCACCCTGACCGCGGTCCTACAGCTCACCCCGCCCCCATTCCTCCTCACCGACGGCCCCGCCCAGCAGCGTTTGGTCGACGGGTACGGGCGGCTGCTGGCCACCCTGTCCGGGCGCCCCGGCCTCACCCGGATCCAGGTCCTCGAGCGGGCTGTCACCGAACCCGGCCACGAGCTGCGGGCCTGGTGGCAGCGCAACGGCGTCGAGATCGGGTCTTGGGCCGCCCGCATCCTCACCGACCTCGTCGCCGACGCCGCTGAGACCTGCGAGCGCCACGAGACCTACCTGGCGGTCTCCTTCGACACCCGCCACCACCGCGCCGGGCGCCGGATCGTCGGGGGTGCGCTGGCCGGTGCCGTCGACACGCTCGAGAACGAGATGCGCACCCTGGCCGGCGCCGCGGCCGCGGCCGACCTCACCCCAGGCAGCTGGCTGCACCCGGGCGCCTTGGCTCGGGTGGTGCGCACCGCCTACGACCCCGGCCAGCTACCCGTCGACAACACCGCGGCCGCCGCGACCACGGCGACCGCCGCATCGTGGGGGCTCGCGGCCGGTCCGACGTGCCTGGTCGAGACCTGGGACCGGCTGCGCAGCGACTCCGCGCACCACGCCGTCTACTGGATCGCCGAATGGCCCCGCGCCGAGGTCACCGCAGCCTTCCTGCAGCCGCTGATCCTGATGCCCGGGGTGCGCCGGGCGCTGACCATCACCGCCGAACCGTTGCCGGTGACCCGCGCGCTGCGCGACATTCGTCGCGCCAAGGTCGAGCACGCCGCCGACACCGCGCAACGCGCCCGCCTCGGACAGGTCCACGACGAAGCCGCGGCGGGCGAGGCCGACGACGTGATCCGCCGCGAACGGGAGCTCGCCGGCGGGCACAGCGACCTGCGCTTCGCCGGGCTGCTCGCCGTGTCCGCACCCACCGAGCACGAGCTCACCGACGCCTGCGGCCGCCTCGAGCAGGGCGCCGCGCAGGCCCAGTGCGACCTGCGGCGCCTCTACGGCCAACAGGCCCAAGGGTTCGCCGCGGCCGCCCTCCCGCTGGCCAGGGGCCTGTGATGAGACTCCCGGTAAGCCCCGATGCCACCCCCGGTACCGGGACCGAGTCCGAGACCCGCCACGTCGGGGTCCTCGGCACCGCAGCCGACGTCCGCCGCGCCCGGGCCGCTGCCCGCCGGGAGGACGCGACCACCAGCCGGGCCCGGCGCCGATCGACCCGGAAGGACCGGACCGGCACGCCCGGCGAGGCGTCGGCCCCGGCAGCCGGTCGGCCAGGAGCGGACGCGCTGCGGTGCTGGCTGCCGCTGCGGCTGCCCGCTCACCGCGCCAGCTCCGCGACCCTGGCCGGCGCCTACCCGTTCCTGGCCGGCCCACCGGTCCCCGCCGACGGCGTCTACGTCGGGCAGGACGCGTTCTCCGGCGGACCGTTCTGCTTCGACCCGTGGACCTGGTACGCCCGCGGCGCCCTGACCAACCCCAACGTGGTCCTCGCCGGAGTCATCGGCCAAGGCAAGTCAGCGGTCGCGAAGTCCCTCGCCGTTCGCTCCCTGCCCTTCGGCCGCCGGGTCTACGTCCCGGGCGACCCCAAAGGGGAGTGGGCACCGGTCGCCCGCCGGGTCGGCGGCACCGTCATCGACCTCGGCGGCGGCCTGGCGACCCGGCTCAACCCGCTGGACCCCGGCACCCGACCACCGGAGCTGGCGGCCGCGGCCTGGGCGACAGTGGTCGCGGCCCGCCGGCGGCAGCTGCTCGCCAGCCTCCTCGCCACCGTCCTGGCCCGGCCGTTGCGACCGGCCGAGCACACCGTCCTCGACGTCGCCCTCAGCCAGGCACACCGAGCGACCGCTGGGTCCGGCGGGTCGGGTCAGGCGCTCACCCTGACCGACGTCGAGACCGCCCTGAGCGCACCGTCCCGCGACGCCGCCCGCGACGCCGCCATCAGCGCCGACGTGCTCACCGCCGAGGCCCGGGACACCGCCCACGCCCTGCGCCGGCTGGTCCGCGGCGACCTGGCCGGACTCTTCGACGGGCCCAGCACCATCACCATCGACCCGGCCTCGCCGATGGTGGTGCTGGACCTTTCCCGCCTGGGCACCGACGCCGACCTGCTCGCCCTGGCGATGACCTGCGCCTCGGCGTGGCTGGAAGGCGCGGTTGCCGGCGCGGCCGGCCCGCGGTGGATCGTCTACGACGAGGCGTGGCGGCTGATGCGGTCCCTGCCGCTGATCCGCCGGATGCAGTCCCAGTGGAAGCTGTCCCGAGCCCACGGCATCGCCAACCTCATGATCATCCACCGGCTCTCGGACCTCGACGCCGTCGGCGACGCCCGCTCGGAGTCCCGCGCCGTCGCCGCCGGGCTGCTGGCCGACTGCTCCACCCGCATCGTCTACCGGCAGGAGACCGACCAGCTCGCCGGCACCGCCCGGGCCCTCGGTCTCACCGACACCGAACGCGACCTGCTGCCCCACCTGCCGCGAGGCAGCGGCCTGTGGAAGGTCCCCGGCCAGTCCCACGTCGTGCACCACCGGCTGCACGCCGAGGAAGCCGCCGCCTACGACACCGACACCGCCATGACCGGCGGCGTCCTGATCGACACCGACAGGGCTCCGAACTCCGACGCCGGCGCACCGCGGGACCCGACGTGAACGACCCGACCGACGTGGCCGAACGCGCCACCCTCGGCGCCCTGCTCGCGCAGCCCCGTCAGCTCGACACCGTCGCCGGCTGGCTGCGCCCGAGTGACTTCGCACACTGGTGGCACACCGAGATCTACCGGGCCCTGCTGCGCGCGCCGGGTCTGGCGCGGCTCGGTGACCCGGTCGCCACCGCCGAGCACGTCCGCCGCGTCCTGGTCGAGACCCTCGACCACCCCCGCGCCGACCCCCCGGCGCTGCACACCCTGCTGCGCGACGCACCGGCGCGGCCGGTCGCCGCCCGCTATGCGGCGATGGTGCTGGAGGCCTCCATCCGCCGCCAGACCGCCGGCCTCGCCGTGCACCTGCTCGCCGCCGCCGTCCCCGACCCTGCGGCTTCCGGCGCCCAGCGGCCGGAGCCGTCTGGTGAGTCTCGTGAGTTGCCGCAGTCGCTGCGCGAGGTGACCGGGCTGGTCGGCCCGGTGATCGCCGACCTCGGCACCCAGTGGGCCGCCGCGGTCCGCGCGCTCCAGGACGCGACCGGGCACCCGCGGGACCAGGGTGCGCCGGGCCGGACCGGCGCGGCCGGGACGGGCACGCCGCTCGGGGTCAGTGTCGGTCTTGTTGACGCGGCCGCGGACCAACGGCGCACAACCCGGCAACGGGAGCTCGCGGTCATCTCCGACCGGGCCGTCAGGACCGGACCCGACCGCGACCCCGCCGACGCCCGTCGCGCCCAGCACCAGCTGATCGCGGCCCTGGTCAGCCACCCGGACCGGATCGAGGCCGTCGCGGCCTGGCTGCGCCCGGAGCACGTCGCGGGCCCGACCCGCGCGGTGTACGAGGCGCTGCTGGCCCTGCACCAGGACACCAGCCCGATCGACCCGGTCACCGTCGCCTGGGAGATCCACCGCGCCTCCCGGGGCCGCGGCCCCGGCCCCGACCCCCGCGACCTGCTCGCCCGGATCGAGGCCGCGGCGCTCCTCGACGTCCACCAGCTCACCGCCACCGTCGCCCGGGACACGTTGCGCCGCACCGCAGCCCACACCGCCGACGGGCTGCGGGCGGCCGCCGCCAACCCCGGCCTCACCGTCGGCGACGTCCTGGACGCCGCCAGCTGGGCCGCCGACGCTGTCACCCGCGCCGCCGCCGACATCGCCGCCACACCTGTCGGCATCGACCCTGTCGCCGGAAACCCCCGCGCAGCCGGCGCTCGAGACGTCGACGGCCCGGCCGAGCCCGCGTCCGGCGGGCGGTGGCGCCGTGCCCGCCACCTCACCCCGGTCGCCGACGGGCCCGACCTGAGCGTCGTGCGATGAACCGGCCCAGCCAGAGCCCGGCCGTCTCACCGCTGGCCGACCTGCTGTTCGCCACGGCCGCCGGCTTGGTCGGTGTTGCGGCGTTGTTGTGGGTCGGCGCCGCCGCACCCACCTACCTCGCGACCGGCCGGTGGCCCCGCGGCCCGCTCACCTCAGCTTTGGCTGCGCTGACACGACCCGGCGACCCGGCGGCCGCCTGGCCGACCGGCTCCGGGGTGCCCGGCCCGCTCGGCTACTGGACCGGCACCCTCACCGTCCTGGCCGCCGCGCTGGCCATGGCGATGGTGGCCCGACGGCTGTGCCGCCACGGCCAACCGGTCGGAGGTCGCAGCGGTGGGGACCTGCGCCGGCTGCCGGGTCTGGCCGCCGGCTCGGACCTGGCCCGGCTCGCCGGGCGCCGAGCGCTGCTCCGTCGCGCGCACCAGCTGCGCCCCACCCTGCCGGCCGGCAGGCATCGGGCCCACAGCACCGAGGGCGGATCGAGGAGCGGACGCCTGAAGCCGCAGCAGCTCGGGTACCGGCTCGGCCGGATCGGCCGCCGCGACCTGTGGTCCAGCGTCGAGGACTCCGCCGTCATCCTCGGCCCGCCCCGGATGGGAAAGGGCCTGCACCTGGTCATCCCCTGGGTGCTCGACGCCCCGGGTCCGGTGGTGTGCACCTCGACCCGCCCCGACACCCTCGCGGTCACCCTGGCGGCCCGCCGCCGGACCGGGCCGGTCGCCATCTTCGACCCGCAGCGCCTCGCCGGGCTGCCCGGCGGACTGCGCTGGTCCCCGGTGCGGGGCTGCGAGACCCCGCGCACCGCGCTGGTCCGGGCCCGCGGCCTGGCCGCCGGCGCCGGATACAGCCGCGGCACCGTCTCCGACAGCGAGTTCTGGTCCGGGCAGACCGAGTCCGCGCTGCGCTGCCTGCTGCACGCCGCCGCGATCGGTCACCGCCGCGCCCTGGACCTGTACCGGTGGGCGCTGAACCCGGTAACCGCCGAGGACGCCGTCACCCTGCTCGCCAACCACCCCGACGCCGCCCCCGGCTGGGCCGACGCCCTGGACGCCCAGATCCACGCCGACCCCCGCACCCGCGACAGCGTCTGGTTCGGGGTCCGCCAAGCCCTCGCCGCACTCGCCGACCCCGACGTCCTGCACGCCGTCGACCCCGCCCCGGGCGAAGAGTTCGACCCGGCGGCGTTCCTGCGCGAGGCGGGCACCCTCTACCTGCTCGCCACCGGCACCGGCTCCGGCGCCTGCGCCCCGCTGCTCGCGGCGTTCGTCGAAGACATCACCGAGACCGCCCGGGCCCTGGCGGCCCGGTCCCCGCGGGCCCGGCTCGACCCGCCCCTGCTGCTGGCCCTGGACGAGATCGCCAACCTGACCCCGCTGCCGTCCCTGCCCTCCCTGATGGCCGAGGGCGGCGGCACCGGCATCACCACCGTCGCCGTGCTGCAGTCCCTCGCCCAGGCCCGGGACCGGTGGGGCGAGCACGCCGCCGACGCCATCTGGGACGCCGCCACCGTCAAGGTCGTGCTCGGCGGGCTGGCCAAGATGCGCGACCTCGACGACCTGGCCCGCCTCCTCGGGGACCGCGACGACCACACCCTCACCGTGTCCCGCGGCGCCCACAGCGACCGCTCCACCTCGGTCAGCGTGCGCCGCATCCCCGTGCTGCCACCGGACCTGCTGCGCACCCTGCCGTTCGGCACCGCCGCCCTGCTGCTGCGCCAAGCCCGCCCCGCCGTCATCGACCTTCAGCCCTGGACCGCCCGACGCGACGCCGACCAGCTCCGCGCCGCGCAGCGACAGGTCGAGGCCGCCTCCGCCGCCGGCGCCACCAGGTCGTGACGACGTGGCACGCCGCAAGCAGGCCGCCGGCGATGACCCGCTGACCCGCGCCCACCACCAGCTCGCCGCCGCCGTCGAGGACCTCGTCCGCGGCGACGGGTGGCAGCGGATGCTCGCGGTCGCCGCCCGGTTCCCCCGCTACAGCCCCAACAACGTGCTGCTGATCTCGATCCAACGCCCCGACGCCACCGCGGTCGCCGGGCTGCGCACCTGGAACACCCTGGGCCGCCGGGTCCGAAAAGGCGAGAAAGGCATCGCGATCCTCGCCCCCTGCAGCTACCGGCAGGACCCGGCGCCGGCCAGTAACGCAGCAGCAGACGCCTCCACGGTCCAAGCCGATCCAGCGGCCGTCGGCCCGCGCGCGCTGCGCGGCTTCCGGGTCGCGCACGTCTTCGACATCACCCAGACCGACGGCGCCCCGCTGCCTGACGTCGCGCCCGGACCGCTCGCCGGCGACCCACCGGCCCAGCTGTGGCAACGGCTGCAGCAGGTGGCCGAACGCGACGGCTACCGGGTCGAACGCGGGCCCTGTGCAGGCGGCGCCTACGGCCTGACCCGGTTCGCCGACCGGGTCGTGCGGGTCCGTGACGACGTCGACCCTGCCCAGGCCTGCAAGACCCTGGCCCACGAGATCGGGCACATCCGGGCCGACCACGGGACCCGGTTCGCGCAGGACTACCACCGTTCCAGTTCATGTCGGGGTGCCGCCGAGGTGGAAGCGGAGTCCATCGCCTACCTCGTCGCCGCCGCGGCCGGCCTGGACACCACCTGCTACACCGTCCCCTACGTCGCGCACTGGGCCGCCGGCGACACCACCCTGCTGCGCGACACCGCGGCCCGGGTGATCGCCACCGCCCGCCAGATCCTCGCCGACACCGGAACTGTGGCCGCCGACCTGAGCACCGTGACGGCATCGGCCTGGCGGTCACCCACCGGCATCGGTGCCACCGCGAGCACCGAACTGGTCCGTCAGCGGTCCCGATGAGCACCGTGCCCGGCCCGGCCCACCTGCCGCTCGCCGTTGATGCCAACGGCGAGCTGCACGACACCAGCACCATCGAACGCTCACCCGGCTCGCTAGTCCCGCCGCTGCGCTGCCCGGACTGCGGCGCCCGACTGGATGCCGTCCGCGCCTACCCCCGCCGGGACGGGCCGGCCGTCGTCCAGGTGGCCGCCCACTACCGGCTCACGCCCGGTTCGACTCACGCGCCGTCGTGTCCGGCGCGCACCTTGGCCGCCCCACCCTCAGCCTCGGTGGCTCGGGCGCCGAGCAGTCACCGGTCGGCGCCGCTGGTGTACAGCCTGGTGGTGCCCGGCGGCGGCCAGCGCTCGTCAGGCGCCTGGCGCAGCCGCTCCTACCGTGCACCTCGGCGCCCCGCCGTCAACAGCGCAGCCGCCGTCGCCGACATCCTGAACCGGCACGGTCGGGACGTTGACAACATCCGGCTCGACTACCGTGGCCGCCCGATCAGCTGGCGGGACTTCCTCTTCGATGTCGCCGAGGCCCCTCGACTCGAGCAGCAGCTCTGCCGCGAGGCTTCCCTGCGGTACCCCAGCGCCGTGGTGGGTCGCATCGTCGACGACGTCACATGGGGCCGCTCCTACGGCGCAGTTCTGAGAGCGTTGCACAGTCCCTGGACGACAACCATGAGCGATAGCCGCGTGCTGCTGCGCTCCACCCTCCAAGAACTTCTCGCGGTGCCGACCGCAGCCGACGTCGTCGTTGCGCTCGGCTGGTGGCGGTTGGTTGACAAGCCCGGCGACACAGGACACGGGCGCGACATTGTCCTGTGGATCAATCGACGCTGGCAGATGAGCGCCATACAGACCTGACCCGGCGAGTCACGGCTGGCAACACAGCCCGCAACACCGGCCGCGACGTGAAGCGCGCTCGGCCCTAGTGACAGACATCAGACTCTGGCTCCCCTCTGTGTCAAGGACGGCGTTGTTCGCGCCTGTCGAGGGTGCGCCGGTCCTCGCCGTGGTCAAGCAGACTGCGCTTGACAACGGCTGCGGGTCGGCGCTGGACAGGGCGTCGGGAACGGGGCGGAGGTTGGCTTGGGCGGGTCGTGGTGGCGGGCGTAGCCTCGGGTCATGTATCGGGGCTTAGGGGCGCTCGCCATAGTTCACTAGTGAGCGGTGATCGAGAGCCAGGCCACGAACGGCCTCCGGCGCGGCGGAGCAGCCATGCGGCAGGGACCTGACCGCCGTCGGCTGCAGCAGGACCGGGACGAGGTCGTGTGGGGCCGCTTCCCACAGGGGCCATGACAGCGCTTTGAACTGAAGGCGACGGCACGCCGAGCGCTGCCTCGATCGGATCATGGATATTTCCCGAGTGGGTCCTCGGGATCAGCGACGAGTGCTAACTTCACCCTGGTTGATCGGACGCAACGGGGGCGGCGTGGCGCAGGATCAAGAGGTGCAGGACAACTTCGACGAGGTCGTTCCAGTGCGGCCATGCACGCGGACACGTTCTTGGACGTGATCCAGCGACGATGAGCGAATCGGGGATGGGCCTCACGCCCGGCCCGGTTTCGGCCGAGTCGGAGGCAAGATCGAATCGTGCTGCAGGTGGGCGTCTCGCGATGGACGATCGTAGGCCGCACATCAAAGCGGTCCTGCAGCGAGACACACGTGTGCTGGGCGATGGCCGCGGTGGTCGGAAGGCTCCGTTGCAGAGCCAGGTCTAACCGATGTCGCACACGGCCGCTGGGGTCACTTGCCACGCAGCATGTGCAGGTCGGTGAAAGCGTACGAGCATGTGAGGGAGACCGCAGATGATTCGCCTTGGCCGCGAAAGCATCATTGGCGACTACACGGAGAAGGAGCTCGTGCCGCGAGCGGCGCAGTTCGTCCGTGAGTACATGGCTGTCCTGTGGGACAACATTCAGGCCTGCGACCCTCCTGTGACTCTCCGTGTCGACCAGGTGTCAGGAGGCGGTGTCTCGCTGGCGCAGTGCCTCGTTGCTGAACCGACAGACAAGCGGCTCAGGCATTACCAGACGATCCACTTCGCGGAACCCGTCAGGACAGGTTTGCAGATGGGCTACTACCTGATCGGTGGTGATCGTGCGTCGGGGGGGTCAATGTTCGGTGGTGAGACCTTCGGAATTGGACGACCTACGGACGCCGACACCACTAATGTCGAGTCCATCGTCAAGTTGATCCGCGACTACGCCGTCGCGCCGTCCATCCAGCACATCGTAAGTCTCTCGCACGGCGGCGCCTCCGAACGACAAGCAGGTTTCGCTGGCACCTAGACGCTGATAGTCATTCACGTTCGACCTTCATAGGGAGCACAGTGTCAACATTTCTCGGTATCGTCCTCAGCTGGTGGATCTTCGGCGCATTCGTAAGCGCGCCGTTCTTCTGGTTCAAGCGCGTGGACCGCTCGCTGGCCCCCATCACGCGGCGCTTCCTCGCGATTGGCTACGGCCTGACGTGGCCGTATCTCCTCTTCAACTTCCTGAAGGGTCGACGACAGGCTGCCCTCAGTAGCACAGGCGTCGCCGGGAGCACGGGTGCCGCACCTGGGACCTCAGCTGGCAACCCGTTCCGCGCCGATGCGCTGCCGCAAGCGCCGGCAGGCGACACGTCACCGGCAAGTAATCCGTTTCGCGACTAGCGGCTATTGGCCGGCAGGTGCAAGGGGTTCGCTGGGAGGTGACCCTCGCGCGAGGGTGAGTTGTGCGGCGGGGTAAAGCGAGGTTGGAGGGATTGCCCATGGCAGGGAAGACACAACCGATCAACACGAGCCTGAGCATCGCGGAATGTGGGGCTGTGTTCCACGACGCGGGTAACTTCATGTTGTCGGCCGGCAGGAAGGTCATCGGTGCAATGGCCAGCGCCCGCGGCATGGCCAACCACGGCTTCTTCACGCCCGACGTGAACGAGCCGTGCGCTGCCCTCCAGAACCTGCCGGACTTCTCGGTCGGCGTGGCCATACCCAAGGTCAGCGTCGGCGCCTCTGGCAACGTCAATGCGGTGCATCAGTACCTGTGGGACCGCGGCACCCACCGACATGCTGAGCTGTACGCCCCGCTGGGAGTCGCTGCGGCCGCTTCGCCACTCAGCGACTCGCGAAGTTCGTTTCCTTCACGGCCAAGGATCCCGCGGCTCAGTTTGGGGCCGTGAGCTGATGGGACTGTTCGGTCCGAAGCCGCTGCCCTCAACGTCGTACAGCTACGACCCGCCGCCGGGGGCAACCGCCCATGGCTGGAAGTGCACGAACCTTGACTGCGGCGTCTCCGATCACGAGGTCGTTCGTCGCTGGCCGAAGCCATGCATGAGCTGCGGCTCGCCGACCGATCCGCTGTTCGACCAGCCATGGGAGCACGAGGCGGAGGGGGTTGAGCTGCAGTGGCTGCTGCGGAACCACCCCGAGCGTGGCGGTGGTTTCTACCGCGATCAGTGGGAGGTGTGGCAGTTCAAGGACGCACTCTTCCGGGGAGACCGTGCCGAGGCGGCGCAGATGCGCAGCCGGATACGTCCCTATGCCGCTGAGCGCCTTTCGCAGGATGACTGGTGGGGTCCGGGCAGCGTCTTTTTTCACTTTGTGTGGTTTGACATTGAGGCGCGCGATCTCGATGGCGCCGCAGACGACCTGGTGCACTGGCTCAGTATCTCCAAGACCGATGACGTCGAGAACAACAACACGAACCGGACGAACTCTCGCCAGGTCATCGACATGGCAATTCGCTTCTTCGACGCCGGTGGGGCGTCGCATCCGCGCGCCGCCGAGATCCGACAGGGATGCGTGAAGATTGGAGAAGGCGCCTTCCAGGTGCTGAACCGCGAGATGCAGGTCGCTGTCACCCAGATGGCACGTGCCTGAGGAGCTGGCTATAACCATGTCCTTCTGGAACCGCAAGGCGGCGACGGTCGGCCGGATCAGCTCCGAGCACCTCGCGAACTTCGGTCGCTGGGAGTTCCTGAAGGAGCAAAGCGGCGTCGACCCGTCCGGGGTCTATGGGCTCGTCTCGCCTCTGAACGAACTCATCTACACCCAAAGCCCAGCTGACCGAGCGACTCTGATCGCTGAGCTACATCGCCACGCCGAGAGCGGAGAGTGGGAGAAGGTCGGGGCGTGGAAATACGTGCGGGAGTTCCTTGACGACGCGGCCGATACTCGCGACCTGATTGACGGCGGGCTCCTCGCGATTCAGCGGATGCGTGTAACGAATCTGTCGATCCATATGGCACCGATTGACACTCCGCGATATACCCAGCTGACCGGCACCCCTCCGCCGAACGACGGCTTTTTGGGTCCGCCGGTCTTCGACTCCAACTTCGGCCCGACGCGGCAGTACTACTTCGACGATGCGATCGCCACAGCGGCGAGGCGAAACATCGCACGCCTGTCATCGACCCCTGGTGTCGAACCCGGCCCCATCGCTGATGCGGCGCGGTGCATGTGGGATTTCGGCATGCTCATCCACCGAGGTCCGCTCGTCGTTTCTCCCGACCTTGCCTTCGAACCGAACGTGCTCCGGCCAGCCCTCGCTGCGGCGAGCGGCGTCGATCATGGGCTGTTGGCCGAGCGCCTGGTGACCGCCGCGCACGAGTCGACGTCGAACGAGTACGCAGCATGGCCACTTATCGGCACGGCTCGCTTCATCTACGACTACCTCGACCCGGCGACAACGGAGACGCCTGAGTACGCCGTACTGGTCGACACCGGGCTTGAGAAGCTGATCGATCTCGGTTGGCTCGGCGTCATGGTCCCGCCAGAGGTCCTGACACCGATACAGCGCGAACGCCTGGTTACGCTGCGTTTGTCCGGGCAATGATCCAGAGCTCCAAGCCGACAGTCGGACCGGTAGCCGACCAGTTGATGCGGCGGATGCTCAACACGGTTGTGCGCCTGCAGGCGACCTGCGCGAGTGACGCCGAGGAGCTGCGGCGCATCCAGAATCAGCGACAGGCAGACATCACGGCGGGCGAGAAGGCGGTTCGCGAGCAAGCCGACCGTGAGGTGACATCGGCTCCCGAACTCTCCAACTCGGCGTCTCTGGGCAGTCGTCTCCGATCGGATCTTGCGAAGGTGCACAACCAGCAGGTGAAGCACATCGACAGCGGGAACCCACCCGATTCGTTGGTTGACGCAGCCACCGACTGGAAGACGCTCGTTCCCTCAGTCGAGAGGCGGATCAAGGCTTTCAAGACCGAGTACCGCGAGTGGGACCAGCGGGTCTTCAAGCGTGCGAAGTCAATGCCGAAGGTAAACCACGACTTGTGGCGTGATCTCGACCGCCTGGACGTCATCCACCGATCGGTGCCGGTGCTCAGGCAGGCCCTCATCGCTGATCTGATCCGCGAGGTGTCAGGTGCGGCCGATGTTGTCGTCGCCGCCGAAAAGGAGCGTCAGAAGGCGGGTCAGCAGCACCTCGCGAACGAGGTCAAAGCCGCCGTCGCCGATGTCGATTCGATGGTCGGCCTCGCTGGAGTTCCGTGGTCGGAAACACGCTGGGAGTCGCCCGTGCCCACCGACATTGTGGAACGGTTGATCCGTCTTGGCGAGCTCCAGGTTGAGGTCCCGGGCGAGTTGGGTGTCGCCAGCATCCCGGCCCTGATGGCCTTTCCCTTCGAAGCTGGTCTGGCGATCGGTGCAGACGTGGCGAACAGGGATGGGGCGATAAGCCTCTTGCGTGCCTTGATCCTGCGCCTGTTTGCGGCGGTGCCGCCCGGCGGGCTGCATGTGAAGGCGGTCGATCCCGTCTCTTTGGGCCAGTCGGTTGCAGAGTTCAGGCACCTCAGTGAGTACGACAGCCAGCTGATGGATGAGAAGACGTGGACTTCGGAGCGCGACATTGAGCGCCTGATGAACGACCTCTCCGACCACCTGGAAGTGGTCATCTCGACGTATCTACGCGGCCAGTTCGAGACCATCGATGACTACAACCAGCACGCGGGCGAGGTCGCCCAGCCCTATCGCGTTCTGACAGTGTTCGACTACCCGAGCGGGTTTTCCGACCGCGCTTCACGTCAGCTTCTTAGCCTGATCGAGAACGGTCCCCGGTGTGGGGTCTACACGATCCTTCACTACGACCGTGAAGGGGAAAAAGACGGGCGCCACCGTGAGGTGCCGATCGACCGCATCATCCACAACATGCAGAAGGTCACATTCGGCGGTGACCGGCGGGTTGTCCGCGTTGACGCGCTCCACGCCGAAGCTCAAAGCCGGTCGGCGATCATCGAACTCTCCGACCCGGTGGGCGAAGTGACACTCGGCCTTCTTCCTGACGAAGCCGCCCCGGTTGCCTTCGATGAGGATGGCCACCCGGAGACCGGCTTCGCCAAACTGCTCCCACGGGTCGGCGTCCTCGTCCGCCAGACCCAGGCGAAGCCGCCAGCGGTCACCCTGGACACGCTTCTCCCGGTTCTCAGCCGAAGTCGAACTGGCGTGCTCCCGGACTTCGAATCCGGTGCACGGCCGTTTACCACGAATCCGGCGACCTGGTGGCAGGCCCGGACTTCCGCGACTGCCGTTGCTACGCTTGGCCGTAGCGGTGCTCAGGGTGTGACCTCGATGTTTTTCTCGTCGACCGATGTAGCCGGCGGCGCCATCATGGTCGGCTTGCCGCGCTCCGGGAAGACCACCTCACTACACTCGATGATCCTCACCATGGCGATGCTCTATTCGCCCGAGGAACTCGAGCTGTACCTCATCGACGCCAAGCACGGCGTCGAGTTCAAGGTATACGAGGACCTGCCTCATGCGCGCATGGTGTCGGTTCACAGCGAACGCGAGTTCTCGCTCGCGGTGCTCAAGAGCATCGAGGCGGAGATCCGGCGCCGGGCCGAACTGATGAAGGCACAGGGCAGCGGCGTGGCCAACATCACGGAATTCCGCAGGGCGACAGGCGGGGTCCTGCCGCGCATCGTGGTCATTGTCGATGAGTTCCACGAGCTGTTCGAGGAAGCCGACACCGTCGGCCTGGAGGCATTCGCCGCCTTCAGCAACATCGTGCGGATGGGCCCGTTCTCCGGCGTGCATATCGTCGTCGCCTCACAGACCCTGTCGAGCATGCCTGCGATGGACCGTCCGACCCTCATGCTGCTTCCGCAGCGCGTCGCCTTCATGTGCAACGAGTACGACTCCGAGATCGTCATGGGCGACAGCAACAAGGCACCGCGGCTGCTTTCCAAGACAGGTGAGGGGTTGTTCAACCCTTCGCGCGGCGAAGAGTCGAAGAACCAGCCCTTCCAGGGTCTGTACATCCCCACCGAAGAGCGAAGCACACTGATCCGCCAACTCGGCGATCGGGCCGACGCGGCGGGATGGACGCGCCGTCCTAGAGTCTTCGACGGCGATGCGGTCGTCACTCGTCCGACCACGACGACGCTCGTTGCCAGGAGCAACCGCTTCACTGTGCCTGTGGGTGAGCCCTTCACGCTCGCCGACGTCGAGGCTCTGGTGCTGCCCCGGACGCGAGGGGCCAACGTACTGGTGCTGGGCGACCGCATTGACGATGAGTCGATACCCGATCTTGCCCTTCGGGGCGTGCTGCATTCGTTCATGCTGGCAGGGCAGGCCCAGAACGTGGAGATGACCGTCGTCGACTGCATCGGCGACGAGGAAGCTGAAGGCGCACTCACGGTGATGGAAGTGGCCGAGGCAGTTGGTGCGCGCTACGTCCGCTCTCGCTCGCTTGACATCATCTTGAAGGAGTTCGCCACGACCGTGGTGAGTCGCACCGCTGCAGAGGACTACCAGGCGCCCATCCAAATCCTGGTGTTGTTCGGGTTGCAGCGCGCGCTCTCACTGAACCCCATTGACCCGTACAGCTGGGACGAGGACAACCCCTCGCCGTCGCAGTACCTCGCTGCGGTGCTCAGCGGTGGTCCCGAGGTTGGGGTCCACGTGGTGATCGATGTCGATCGTGCTCGTGCCGTGGAGCTTCGCCTCGGGACGGACGTGCTCGGCGAGCTGACCTTGCGTATTGCGGGAAGTGCGGCCGACCAGAAGGATCTGGGCGCGGTCAGTGGTTCCTATGGGGACATCCCGCCCCTCCGGCACGGCCAGCTGCTCATCGGGAATCTTCTGAAGGGCAGCGCCAAACGAGCCCGGGGATACGAGATCGTGTCTGCAGTTCCCGCCACCGACAAGGAGATGAACGATGGCTGACCAGGTGCACGCCAGCCCGCAGGACATTCGGAAACTCGCTAGTTCACTCAACTCTTTCAAGTCGGAGGTCACCTCGGCGTCGAAGAAGGTGCGTGGCGCGCTGGCTGCTGCCAATTGGCACGACTCTCGCAAGGCGCAGTTCGAGTCGCGATACAACGACGTGCAGAAGCAGATCGATCGGTTCATGTCCGGCGAGGTCGACCAGATGGTTAAGGCCCTGAACCAGCTAGCCAGCAAGCTGGACGAGATCAGAAACATCCGGATGTGACCCCGTGTCCGACGATCTAGTCAGGAACGAAGTCAATGCCGTACGGGCTCTCAAGAAGGCGGTCAGCCGGTACGCCGAGCAGATTCGAGCTGCGGCAGCGCAAGCACGCCGTGAGATGGCCGCTGCGGACCGCAAGGCCGAGGAAGGGGTCGAGCGCCGCCGCTCGCAGTTGAATCGCGCCGAACAAGAATTGCGCCGGGCCCAAGCAGCGCTCGCGCAGTGTCGAGAGAACTGCGGCGGCCTCCAGCAAGAAGTTAGGGTTGCGTTCAGCCGGCACGCCGTGGCGAAGCACGAGCTGGATCGTGCCCGCAAGGCGGCTCACCTCACGGCTTCAGCTCAGTCGGAGCTTCTCAAGATGCTCCAGACCGTTGAGAGCGCCGTCGGCGAGCAGTCTTCTGTTGCGTCGTCGGCTCTGGCCAGCCTTGACGCCAAACTAGCGTCGCTGCCGCATGTCGATGTGGGGCACGCGGTCCACAATCTGGCGGTCGGTACGGCAGTCGGGGTGGAGATCTTCGGGGCGTCGATGAATCTTGGACGGGTTGCCGCCAACGCTGCAACGGTGTTTGGTGTCGAACTTCCCGTGAGAGACCAATCTGTCAGCGAGATGGTGGAGCATCAGAATGAGCAGGCGGCCGATTACGTCATCCACAAGTCCCAGGAGGTCGAGAAGCATCTGGACTCGGGCGACGGTACGGAGACGATCGCATGACCTTCGAGGGTCCGATGCGGCAAGCTGAGACAGCGCGTGGCGAACTCAGCCAGGTTGCAGGCAGCACACAGGCGTGGTCCGACAAGCAGCGGCACGAGTTCGATAGCCAGCGGATGAAGCCCCTCGCCGAGGCCGGGGCACGTCTCACCGCTGCCTTGCAGAAGGCCGAAGAGCAGTGTCAGGCGACGCTCAAGCTCCTCGCCGATTGATTGACCTGCTGGGACGAGAAGGCGCATGGGACGGCTGGGCTGGACGATCTGCACAAGCTCAAGGACGCGGCGACGGCCAGACGGCGCTCCTTGTCCACAGGGAAGGGCCGGACCCGCGTTGCCGCGATCTTCGCGAACGATGATTTGGTGTCGGTCGAGACTCGCCCTCGACGCCGTGTTGCGGGACCTTCGAAGGAAGTTGTGTCGATGTCGAGTTGCTCGGTCCGGTCGATCAGCCTTGCCAGTCCGGCGTGGGCGCCGAGTCTCGAGGTTCACCGTCCGCTGCGATGTGGTGAAGGAACTGCACGTCTGGCTCGTTCACCCAGGGCGGTGTGGCCTGGTCACGGTGTTCGTCGGGTCGGCAACCGGCTCGGGCTACCCAGTCTTGTAGCCGCGCACGGGTCATCGCGAACAGGGCGTGCCATTCGAGTGGCGCGTTGCCGGGGGCGGTGGGGGAGTGTGCGGACTGCCATCCGGTGCGTAGCGCACTGAGTTCTTCGACGAGGGCGCCGTGCTGGTACCAGCAGGGTGGGATGGTGCGGTGGTCGATCCCGTACCGGCGCACGCACCACCGGACCCAGGTGTCCAGCCCGTTCCAGGTGGTGACGGCGGTGGACCGGTCGAGTCGGGGCCAGCACACGGGTTGGGGTTCCCAGGTGATGTCGTCGCCGGGCCCGAAGGCGTCGTCGTCACCGAAGCTGCCGGAGGGTGTCATCGCTGTAGGCTCCGATCGGTAGCGGGCGGTGCGGCGGCGAGATGCGCTGCGCCGGTGCGGCGCCCGGCGAGGCGGGCAGCGGCGGCGGCGGCGGCGGTGGCTCGGCGGCGCGCCGCACCGTCGGCGAGCTGCTGCTCGTCGCGGGCGCCGAGCAGCGAGTTGTCCTGGATCTGGTGTAGGTCGCGGTAGCCGGCGACGATACCGACGGCGTCGAGCCATGCCCGGCGGTCCGTGGGGTCTCGGGGTGGGGGCCCGAGGGGCAGCGCCCAGTCCGGCGGCTTGCGCACAACGGTGGTGACGAGCGCGCGGATCCGGGTGCCCATCAGGTGTTCGATCTCGCGTAGCGTGCCGGCCAGCTCGGTGTCACCCACGGCGCCGGCCGCCGGCACGAGGCCGCCGATCAGCCGTCCCTCTTGAACCGGCTCGTTCTGCTCGAGCCAGTGGGTGATCCGCCCGTGCAGCAGGGTCGCCGGGTCGCTGCCGTCCGCGGTGCCCGGATCGCTCAGCGTGGTGGCGGCATGGGTGAGGGTGGCGGTCATGTCGTGCCCGTCCCGTTCCCCCGAGGCCAGGGCGGCGACGAGAGCCCCGAAGGCGGGGGAGTCGGTGATCCGCTCGAGGGCGGCGGCGTCGACCACGGCACGCTCCAGGACGCGAGTCCAGCGGGTGCGGGCGGCTGCCTGCACCAGCGTTTCGTGGACAGGGACAAGAGTGGCCAGGCTGGTCGCGGCGTCGAAACGGTCGCGGAGCGTCTCGGTCGCGGAGGGCTCGGCGTCGCTGCGGGCGAGCACCCCGTCGAGGACCTGCCGGCCGGTGCGGGGGCCCATGTCGGGGCCGGATGGGTACTGCTGGTCGGCATGATCCGGGTCGGGCAGGTCGGTGGCGACGTAGGCGTAGTTGGCGGTGCGTCCGCGGGTAAGCGCGACGTAGAGAGCCTCCCGCGACATGCCGGGGCGGACGAGGACGAACGCAGTGTCGGCGGTGATGCCCTGGGCGCGGTGCACGGTGGTGGCGTAGCCGAGCTCGACGTGCTCGCCGACGTAGGCCGCCGGCAGCCGGGCCGCGTCCAGTCTGCTGTCGGTCGACGAGTCGGCGAGCGCGGCGCCCCCAGCGGCCCCGGCGGCTTTGGGACGGCGGACGGTGAGGGAGCCGTCGGGGTGGATGCGCGCCACGGTCCACAGGTCGCCGTTGCGGACCCAGGACCCCCGGCTGGTCTGAAGCCGGCGGTCGTTACGACGGGTCAGGACCCGGTCCCCGACCGCGGCGTGGCTGCCGTCGTGCAGCGCGACGACACCACCAGGGGCCGTGCCGCCCGGGATTGTGGCGGGTATGGTGACCTGCCCGGTGGCGATGCGGTCGGTTTGGGCGCGGGCGTTGAGTGCGGCGACGGTGGAGTTGTCGGCCGCGATGAGCACCGCCCGCGTGCCGCCGGCAAGGGCCTGTTGCCAGGCCCGGTAGGCCTCTTCGAGGATCGCCTCCGCGGGCCCCTCCGCGAGCCGGCCGTGCGCGGTGTAGGTGTCCAGCGCGCGCCGGTCTCCCTGGCGCAGGGCACGGCTGGCGTGGGCTTCCCAGCGGTGGGTGAACCGCCACAGCAGGCTGAGCTCGGCGGCGCCGGTGTCGCGGGCCAGCAGTCCGAACGCGCCCCCGGCGTTGACCGCAGAGAGCTGGTGGTGGTCCCCGACCAGCAGCACCTTCGCGCCGGCCGCGCCGGCCTGAGCGGCGAGCTGGTCCAGAGTGAGGGTGCCGGCCAACGAGGCCTCATCCACGATCACCAGCTGCCCCGGGCGCAGCCGCCAGCGGTCGTGTCGCTCGGCACCGTACCGGTCCGCATTCCGGTCGCTGGTTGTGGGGCCGCTGGTGGGGGCGGTGGTCTCGTGTTGCCATTTCGCGGTGGTCTCACACGCGATCCCGACCGCCGCGGTCAGCTCGGCGGCGGCGGTAGCGGAGGGCGCCAGCCCGATCACCGATGCCGGCCCGTGCTCGGCTTCCCACGCGGCGCGCACCGCCCGCAGGGTGCGGGTCTTCCCGGCTCCGGCCGGCCCGACCAGCACGTCCAGGCGGCGCCCGGAGGTGGCCACGGCGACCACGGCGGCCGCCTGGTCGGCGTGCACCGCCTGCGCGGCCTGTTCCGCTGCGGCGGTTCCGGCCCGGGGTCCGGCGGTGTCGGTGGCGGCGGCGAGTAGCCGGGTCTCGGCGTGCAGGATGGCGGGGGAGGTGTAGGAGGTCTCGCGCTGGCGGGTGAACGCGCTGGCGCCGTCGGGTCGCTGCCACTGGGCCGGGACCCTGAACAGCGCGGGCGGGTCCAGCCGGACGCAGTGCCGGTCCAGGACCCGGCCGGTGACCTGGTCGAGCAGCGCGAGCCGGTCGCCGGTGCTGGCCATCCGCAGGCCCCGGGTGGCGCGGGCCGCCTCGGCGCGCAGGTTCCACTCGTTCCAGGTCGACCGGCGGTCCTGCAACCCGGCCAAAGTGACCCCGGCCAGGACGGTCAGCTGCTCGTCGCTCACCTCGTCAGCGGCGAGCAGCCGGGGGCGACCTCCCGCTGCGCAGCCCACCAGGGCTTCGCGCGAGGTGAGGGCCTCGGCGCGGCGTCGCCAGCCGGCGATCAGCTCCGCGAGCGGTCGCAGCGTCTTCTCCGGCCTGGTCTGAAGGGTGGCCTGCTGGCGCAAACGGAGCACCTCGGCCCGGTCCGGGGCGCGCCCGGTGCGGTCCCGGAAGGCGGTGACCAGCGCCCGGGTGCGGGTCTCGATGTGAACCGACCGGGTGGAGAACTCCGCCAGCAGCGTGTCGTCCACGCCGTCGATCTCGAACGCCGGGGTACGCCGCGACCCGCGGGACCGCCACCCCCAGCTGACACCGGCGACCTGGGCGAGCCGGTCGGCGAGCAACGTGTCGTACAGCTCGGAGAACGCGACCGCGGCGTGGTGCAGGGCGCGGGAGTCCACCGACCGCCACACCCCGTCCGGGCCCTGCACCCTGTTGGCCAGCACCACATGGGTGTGCAGGTTGGGGTCCCCGGAGCGGGTGTCCCAATGGTCGAAACAGGTGGCGATCGCGCCTCGGGTGCCGATCTGGGCGACACCACCGTGCCCGGTGCGGGTGAACAGCGCATCCCGCTCCAGCACCGCGACCACCTCCGCCACGGTGTCCCGGTGCGCCCGGGCGATCCGGGCCTGCAGGCCGGGCGCAGCCAGCGCCCACAGCACGCTCGCCGACTTCGGCATCGTGAACGTCAAATCGAACCCGGCCACCGCCGACGGGGTACCCCGCCGCCGCTCCGCCGCCTCGATCCCGGCCACCGCAGCAGCCCGGTCCGCCTCGGGCAGGTCGTCCGCGAGGCGGGCCACCCGGTCGGCGACCCGCGCCTCGGTGCTGCGGTGCACGACGTAACGGGCCCCGAGCCGGTCACCGGTGAGCGGGTCCTCACCCCGCCCGAACAGGCGGCCCATCTGCTCCTCGGACACCACCGACCCGCTTGCCATGCCTCCCGACACGCTTGCCAGAACGCTTGCCACACCGCCTGCGGCGACACCGGCCAAATCGCCGGCGGCGCCTTCGTCCTCGCGTGCCGAGGGCTGCGTCCGGGCGGGTGGCTCGACCTGCCGCGCCTGCAGATCACCACCTGCCGTGACGCCCAGCCCGGCCAGGCCGCCCCCGAGCCACCGACCCGGCGGGTAGCCGCTGGCGGTGTAGTACGCGGTCAGCGGGCTGCCGGCCAGCCGCCCGACGTCACCAGTCGCGGTGTGCCGCAGCAGGTACTGGTAGCCGGCCCCCGCGGAGAGCCGGTGGATCGACATCACAGCCGGCCCCGCCACAACGCCGACCATGACCGCAACCTCGCCGCGTCACCCGTGCGTTCGCTGTTCCTCATACACCCCTAGGCGCCAGCGAACCTGTCGAGCCGAGGGGTAGCGGCAAACAAATTCCCTCGGGTGCCAGACGAGTGCCGACGATGATCTTGATCGCGAATGAGGTCACCCCATCGGGTCGGACTGGCCCGCCGACCCTTGTTCAAGCGCCTGTTCCATGCGCGTAGACGGGACCGCTTCTACGTCGGCCAACGGTGCGAAGCGGCTCCTGATGAGATGCTGACAGATCGGTCCTCGGTGCCACCGATGGCGGCCGATCCCGCTCCCGGGCGGGTTTGGATGATCTATCCCCTTGTGTCCGCCCAACGCGCCAGACTGTCACGATGCATTCCGGACACCGGCGGGGATACGCCGGTGTCCGGACCTATCGGTGACAGTCGCTCGAGCGGGATGGTGGCGTGAACGGGCTCAAGGACATGGTCGGTTTCATCTGGTCGGTGGCCGACCTGCTCCGAGGCGACTACAAGCAGTCTGAGTACGGCAAGGTCGTCCTGCCGCTGACCGTGCTGCGCCGGCTCGACTGCGTCCTTGAGCCCACCAAGGCCGACGTGCTCGCCGCCCACACCCAGTACGCCGGCAAGATCGGAAACCTCGACCCGATCCTGATCCGCGCCTCCCAACAGCGGTTCTTTAACACCTCGCCACTGAATTTCCCGGGTCTGCTCGCCGACCCGGAAAATCTCGCGACGAACCTGCGCACCTACATCGACGCCTTTTCCGCCGGCGCCGTTGACGTGCTCGAGAAGTACGGCTTCGACGCCCAGATCACCCGACTGGACGAAGCCGGACTGCTGTACCAGGTGGTCGCCAAGTTCGCCGACATCGATCTGCACCCGGACAACATTTCCCAGCTGGAGATGGGCTACATCTTTGAGGAGTTGATCCGCCGCTTCTCGGAAATCAGCAACGAGACCGCGGGGGAGCACTTCACCCCACGTGAGGTTATCCGGCTCATGGTCAACCTGCTCCTCGCCGACGAGCACGACACGCTGGCTACCCCGGGCATCGTCAAGACCCTGTACGACCCTGCCTGCGGGACGGGCGGCATGCTCTCGGTGGCCGAGGACTGGGTTCGGGAGCTCAACCCCGCCGCCCGCCTCGAGGTGTTCGGGCAGGAGCTGAACGGGGAGACGTACGCCATCTGCCGCTCGGACATGATGCTGAAGGGCCAGGACCCTTCCCACATCGTGTACGGCAACTCATTCAGCCAGGACGGCCACCCGGGGGCTCGTTTCGACTACGCGTTGGCCAACCCACCGTTCGGCGTGGAGTGGAAGAAGGTCGAGACGTTCATCAAGGACGAGGCCAAGCGCGGCCACGCCGGGAGGTTCGGCGCCGGACTACCCCGGATCAACGACGGCTCCCTGATGTTCTTGCAGCACATGATCTCCAAGATGAAGCCCGTCTCCGAGGGCGGCTCTCGGCTGGCCATCGTGTTCAACGGCTCACCCCTTTTCAGCGGCGGCGCGGGGTCCGGCGAGTCCGAAATCCGGCGCTGGATCTTGGAGAACGACTGGCTTGAAGGCATCGTCGCCCTTCCCGACCAGCTGTTCTACAACACCAGCATCTCCACCTACTTCTGGATCTTGTCCAATCACAAGCCTGCCGAGCGCAAAGGCAAGGTAGTGCTGCTCGACGCCCGCGAGCACTTCGTGAAGACGCGAAAGAGCCTCGGGGAGAAGCGCAAGGAGATCACCCCCGAGCAGATCTCCGAGCTGACCCAGATGTACGCCGACGCCCTCACCATCGTCGCCGACCCGGCCGCGCCCGGCCACGCGCGGGTCAAGGTGTTCGACACGACGGCGTTCGGCTACCAGCGGATCACGGTCGAGCGGCCGTTGCGGTTACGGTACGAAGTTACCGATGACACCCTCGCGATCGTCCGGACGTCGAAGGCATTCTTGGCACTTGAACGCCCATCCACTGCACCCGCCCACCACACGCTTGATGCCGGTCACGCCGCTGAGCAAGATCGGGTGGCGATTCTGGATGCCCTGCGCGTTCTGGTGGGGACTAGATGTTCGACGAAGAACGAGTTTCGCAAGCTACTGGGGGAGGCCCTTGAGCAGGCCGGTGTCACTCTAGGAGCCAGGCTTGAGACGGTTGTCCTCGACGCCGCGTCCGTTGCTGATCCAGAAGGCGAGATGCAGTTGGACGCCAAGGGCCGCCCCCTTGCCGATGCCGACCTACGCTTCACCGAAAACGTGCCGCTCGGTGAGGACATCGACGCATATTTTGGTCGAGTTGTTAGGCCTCATGTCTCCGACGCCTGGTTGGACCTGACCAAGACGAAGTCGGGCTACGAGATTCCTTTCACGCGGCACTTTTACGCGTATGAGCCACAGCGCGCGCTCAGCGAGGTTGACGCCGAGATCAAGCAGCTTGAGGCCGAGATCCAGAAGTTGCTCGGCGAGGTAACCAAGTGAGGCCGCAGCTGGCAGTCGATGCCGCAATCACCGGCAGGCCACCGCAATGGCCAACCCGAGAGCTTCGCTGGGTGACCAGGCTGAGAACTAGACGCAACTCTGCTGGCCTGGCCCAACCTCTCTCGTTAGCGTCGTCTGGTCGCGTCTACAAGCGAACGGTTGACGTGGATCGTCAGAGGTCCTCTGACGAGACGACACGGAGAGGTTGGCTGGTTGAGCCAGGGGACCTCGTCGTGAATCCGATGTGGCTCATTGGCGGCGGCATCGCCGTCAGCGACATTCGAGGTGTCGTCAGCCCGGACTACCGCGTGTACCGGTTTGACGACGTAGTTCACCCCAAGTACATGCACCACCTACTTCGCAGCAAGCCGTTCATGGATCAGTACCGCCTCTACATTCGCGCCGAAACCACGTTCGACCGCCGAGTGAGCAAGGAGGATTTCGGGTCTATTCCTGTCACTATCCCGCCGATGCGCCAACAGCAGGCCATCGCTGCCCTCCTTGACGCAGAACTGGGACGTATCGACGGTCTTATCCGGATGAGAGAGTCGCAAGTTCGTCTCCTGGAGGAGCGTTCCCAACTCGTTCTCGATGAAGTGCTTAGCCGGTTCGGACGTAGCGTGACTCCTCTGCGGTACTTGGCTCGAATCGTGGACACGGAACATAGGACCGCGCCCCATGTACCTGAAGGCGGCCACTGGGTGGCCGGCACCGGCTCGCTGCGACAAGGTCACATCCGCAGCGAGATGCTCTACGAGACGGATCCGACTTCGTACGCTCTCTGGACTCGCCGCGGGCGTCCGACGCCAGGGGACGTGCTGCTCACCCGAGAGGCACCAGTCGGTGAGGTAGCCCTCTATCGCCGGGACGATCCAGCCGCGATCTGCATCGGCCAGCGCGTAGTCCTGGTGAAACCGTCGGAGCGCCTCCTGCCCGAGTACTTGACGTGGGTCTTGCAGGCTCCGGCCACGCGCAGATTCATCGAGGACGTCACGCAAGGCTCGCTGCACCCCCATCTGAACATGTCTGATGTCGGACGGATACCCATTCCAGCTCCGGCCATCGACGCGCAAAACCAAACGTTATCGGAGATCTACGCCGTGGTCGGGGGCCAGCGTCGAACGATCGCGGCGCTGAGCGCATCTGCGGTCCTGCTCCGCGAACGACGGCAGGCGGTCACGACAGCCGCCGTTCTCGGCCAGCTCGACATGCCAACCACACGGGGGGTGGCGTCGTGACTCGCGCACATGTGGAGGAGAAGTTCGAGGCCGCGATCGAGGCGGAACTGCTCGCCGGCGGTTGGCTTCGAGGGTCCCCGGGGGACTTCCGGCCGGAGCTCGGCCTGGACACCACCCAGCTGTTCGCGTTCATCCGCGACACCCAGGGCAAGGATTGGGCGAAGCTGGCCGGCTTCCACGGCGGGGACCCCGACGTCGCCCAGTGGAAGTTCGCCCAGCGGGTGGCGGCCGAGCTGGACCAGCGAGGCACGCTCGACGTGCTCCGGCACGGGGTGACCGACCACGGCGTGAAGTTCAAGCTCGCCTACTTCGCCCCGGCGAGCACCGTCACCCCCGCCTTGGTCGCGCTGCACGCGGCGAACCGGCTCGCGGTCACCCGGCAGCTGCGCTACTCGGCCAAGACGACCGACGAGCTCGACCTGGCGCTGTTCGTCAACGGCATCCCGACCGCCACGGCCGAACTGAAGAACCCGCTCACTGGGCAGACCGTCGAGCACGCCAAGACCCAGTACCGCAAAGACCGGGACCCGCGAGAGCTGCTCTTCGCCAAGCGCACGCTGGTCCACTTCGCGGTGGATCCCGACCTGGTGTTCCTCACGACCCGCCTAGCGGGGGCGAAGACCAGGTTCCTGCCGTTCAACCTGGGTACCGGCGGTCCGGGCAATCAGGGCGGGGCGGGCAACCCGGACACGGACGCGTCGTACCGAACGGCCTACCTGTGGCAGTCGGTGTGGGCCCGGGACAACTGGATGGACCTGCTGCGCCGGTTCATCCACGTGGAAGACCCGGCCATGTCCGCGAAGAAAGGCGCGAAGACCACTGCCGGCGGGAAGACCCCGGTGCACTCCCGACCGCTGATCTTCCCTCGCCTGCACCAGTGGCACGCCGTCCGCCACCTGGCCGCGCACGCGGCGACCCACGGGGCGGGGCACAACTACCTGGTCCAGCACTCGGCCGGCTCGGGCAAGTCCAACACGATCGCCTGGCTGGCCCACCGGCTGTCCTCGCTGCATACCCCGGGCGAACAGTCGGCCCTCGACCCGGACGCGGCCTCCGCTGGACTGGGCGTGAACCAGAAGGTGTTCTCCAAAGTCATCGTCATCACGGACCGCCGAGTGCTGGACCGTCAGTTGCAGGACACCATCTTCCAGTTCGACCACAAGGTCGGGGTCGTGGAGAAGATCGACAAGCGCTCCGCGCAGCTCGCTGCGGCCCTGGCCGGGGAGACCGCTCAGGTCATCATCACCACTTTGCAGAAGTTCCCCTACGTCCTGGACCAGGTCGGCAAGCTGGCAGGTTCACGCTTCGCCGTCATCGTGGACGAGGCGCACTCGTCTCAGACGGGCGAGACCGCGAAGGCCCTCAAGCAGGTCCTCACCGAGGGCGCGGACGCCGAGCTGACCGCAGACGGCGACGCCGTCCTGCTGGCCGCCGAGGTCGCCGCCGCGGTCTCCGAGGACGCAGATGACGCCTCGGACCCGCTGGTGTCCTCCGCGGTGGCCCGCGGCCGGCACGAGAACCTGTCGTTCTTCGCGTTCACCGCGACCCCCAAGGCGAAAACCCTCGAGCTGTTCGGCACGAAGGCCACCAGCCCAGCCGGAACCGTGACGATGCGCCCGTTCCACGTGTACTCGATGCGCCAGGCCATCGAGGAGGGCTTCATCCTCGACGTGCTGATGAACTACGTCACCTACGCCACCTACTACAAGCTCACCCGGACCGACCCTCAGCCCGGCACGGACGTGGACAAGCGCAAGGCCGCGGCGCACCTGGCCCGGTTTGCCTCGCTGCACCCCTCGAACATGAGCCAGCGGGCCGAGATCATCGTCGAGCACTTCCGGGCGCACACCGCCGAGCGGCTTGGGGGCCGGGCCAAGGCCATGGTGGTCACCCGGTCCCGGCTGCACGCGGTACGCACCTACGACGCCATCAAGGCCTACGTGCAGGCTCGCGGGTACACCGGCCTCGGCGCGCTGGTCGCGTTCTCGGGGACGGTCAGCGACGGCGGCGTGGAGTACACCGAGGCTTTCCTCAACGGGATCCCCGAGTCTGCTCTGCCGGACCGGTTCGGCTACACCGCCGCCGACGACCCGGGCGCCGGAACGCCTGGCGCCGAGCAAGACCGGGAGTACCACGTCCTGGCCGTGGCGGAGAAGTACCAGACCGGCTTCGACCAGCCGCTCCTGACGACCATGTACGTGGACAAGAAGCTCGAAGGCGTCAAGGCCGTGCAGACCCTGTCCCGGCTGAACCGCACCCACCCGTTGAAATCCCAGGACGACGTCTTCGTGCTGGACTTCGCCAACGCGGCGGAGGACATCCAGGACGCGTTCCGGCCCTACTACGAGACCACGATCGCCGAGCCGACCGACCCGAACCTGCTCTACACCGCCCAGACCGACGTGATGAGCCACGGCCTGCTCGTCGAGTCGGAGATGACCGCCTACGTGGAGGCGCTGCTCGCCACCGGCGGGGATGTCGGCACCCACGCGAAGCTGTACCAGCACACCAACCCGGCCCGGGACCGCTACGTCGCCCGACTCGAGGACGACCGGGTCAAGGCCGAGGAGTTCCGGACAGCGCTGCGCGACTTCACCCGGGCCTACGCCTTCCTCGCGCAGGTCGTACCGTTCCACGACCCGGAGCTCGAACGGCTCTACCTGTACGGCAAGGCGCTCCTCACCCGGCTTCCGCGTAGTGAGGACGCCGGGGTGGACATCGGCCAGGTGGACCTGACCCATCTGCGCATCACCAAGACCGGCCAGCACAACGTGAACCTGGGCGCCGGCGAGGGGGAGCAGCTCGTCGAGGGCTTCACCGGCGGCGGCCGTGGCCCGGAGCACGCGCCAGAGATGGCGCCGATCGAGGCGGTCATCGAGGCGCTCAACGAACGCCTCGGCGGCATCCTCACCGACGCCGACAAGGTCTGGGTCCAGCAGGCCTTGACATACGCCGCCGCAGACCAGGAGATCACCACCGCGGCCAAGGTCAACTCGGAGGAGAACTTCGGCTACGTCTTCGACGGGAAGTTCCAGGATCTAGTCCTGACCCGCCACGACGCAAACGCCGAGCTGATCGGCCGGGTGTTCGCCAACGCGGACACCACCGAGTTCTTCACCCGCCTGGCACGCAAGGTCGTCTACGAGATGGCGCGGGAGGCAGCCAAAGTCGAGCCCGGATCGGCGTGAAGGCGAGAAGCGAAGTCCGGGTTCAAGGGGCGGTCTGCCCGGAGGGTTGCCCCCGTCGGACACCGCGGCTTGGGCGTCCAAGTGCGGGTGGAGCGGCCGCGCGCTCACCGGTTCGCTCCAGAAGTCGGGCGGTCACAACCAAGAAACTCGCTTCCCAGTTCGGCACCCGGCGCTGCGCGAGAGTCCTGCGCCGACGAAGATCGCGGCATTCCCTACCTCGGCGGCAGCTCCGAAAGTGTCGATTAGCTCAAGGCCAGTGACGGGCACGTGTCAAGTATCGCCGAGCGGCGCCGCCAACCAGACTCTTCAGGCCCAGCAGGAGCGGCGTCAGTAGTGGGCTACTCGCAAGCCCTCATAGGTGGCGGATGGCGCCGCCGGGACTGGCGGCTTACGTAATTGATCGACGCATTGCGCCGGCGACCTATGCGTCAGTCGTTCGTTGAACTGGGTCAACGAGCCGACCAAGGCGTTCATCGCCCGCCACGGCGTACACGAGGTGACCACGACCATCCTCGGGGCGGACGAGGTGCGCGACCTGGTTGAGAAGATGCTGAAGTCGTCCGGACGCCGGGTCGATCTCTCGACCCCCTTCATCGAGGCGAATAGCCGAATGGGATACGTCCAGCAAGGTTCCTACCTTGCGATGGGCCGCCGCGCACCGCGCGCCACCGTCGACGCCCGGTGGGGCGATCGACGTGCTGGTCGCGCATCTGAAAGTCAGAAGCTCGTGACGTACCTGACCACGAAGGACGAAGGTGAACAGGCCCGGTACACGGCGTACGCGCTGTCCTGCCGCGCCGCCGAAGCCACCACCGACGGCTTCTCCCAGCGGCCGAGTCCGCTGAGGTTGGTGCGGCCGCCGCGGAGCTGATCGCCTCGGCACGCCGCATCGCCGGAACAGCCATGTACGCGGCGGAAGGCCGAACCCATCACCACGGACGCCAACATGATCATCCCATCTGAGTTGGTCGACCCCTCCAGGCTGCTGTCCACGAGGATGAGTACGCCCGCGCGGTGAGCGCGCACTTGGACCGGTTGGCCCCGTGGTGGACCCGGTGACGGACGTACGGGCCGGCGGCGAGGGCCGCGGAAATCTCAGATGGACTAGCCGGCGACGTTTTGTGCGTCGCTTAGAGCCACCACGATGCGCCTGCCGCGCTTCGCGAACCCCAGCTCCCGCATCAGCAGCAGCAGCTCTTCTTCGCGGGTGCGCAGCACCCCGTCGCTGCGGACATGACGGACTAGCCGCACCAGGTCCGCGGGGGCGTACTTGTCGATGGTCAGTCCGCGTGCCAGCCGCGGTCGGGGCGTGGTGCGCTGGGCCTCGGCGATGTGCCACGTCGGAGTGGGCTCAGCCGGGAGGTCATCCTCGTCGTCGAGGTCCGCGTCCGCGGTGAGCGCGTCCTGGTAGGCCTTGACGGTGGTTGCGACCTCGCGGTCGCAGTCGTTGAACCAGTCGGTGCTCCAGATGCGGTGGAAGGTCCAGCCGCGGTCCTCGAGGAGCCGCTGACGGAGCCGGTCACGTTCGCGGGCGATGTGCCCCGAGTGGTAGTTGGCGCCATCGGCCTCTATGGCCATGACGTACCGGCCGGGGTGGTCAGGGTGCCGGACAGCGAAGTCGAGCCGGTAGGACCCGACACCGACCTGCGGAGCGAGATCCATGCCCGCGATGGTGAGCCGATCCCGGACATCCATCTCGAACGGGTTTAGGGAGATGTTCCGGTTGCCGCTGCCGCCTGTGAGTTCACCGGTCGCGACGAACCGCACGAACCGGTGCATGAGCCGGTAGCCGTCGGAATCGTGTCCGTCGTCGCGCATGTCGTCGGCGGCGAAGCTGGTAACCAGGGTCAACCGGGCCCGGGCCCGGCTGATCGCCACGTTCAGCCGCCGTTCACCGCCGGGCTTGAGCAGCGGACCCCAGAACAGGCGCAGCTGCCCGTCCGCGCTCTTTCCGTAGCCGACGGACAGGATGATGGCGTCGCGCTCGTCACCCTGGACGCGCTCGATGTTCTTGACGAAGAACGGCTCGCGGTCATCGGCGTCGAGGACCTCCTCGAGGTCAGGTTCAGCGGCGAACGCCGCGTCGAGCGCGGCCTCGATGCGGCGGGTGTGCGGGATACCGAACGTGATGACGCCGAGGGTTTCAGTCGGCTTGGTCCGCGCGTGGTCGAGAACCAGGTCGACGACGCGGCGAACCTCGTCGTCCGGGCTGTTGGTACCGCCCTTGATGCCGGTGCTCGGCGGGACCACTTCGTGCCGTAGGCAGCCGTGGCCGTCCGCGGCGGGGAACGTTGTGAGGGACCAGTCGTAAATGTAGGCGTTCGAGGTGGCGATGAGGCGCTCGTCGCGAGACCGGTAGTGCCACAGCAGCCGGCGCTCCTGTCCGGCAAGGACGCGGGCGAACGCGAACAGGATGCTCTCGGTGTCGCGGGTGTACGTCTCGGCGGTCCGGCGTGGCGGCTCGGGGGCCGGGGCGTCCTCGTCGAGAGCCGCGTCCTCGGCGGCAGCCTCTGCGGCCAGCGCGTCCTGCTCGGTCCGCCCGGGGCCGGCCGCGTCAGGCCCGGCCTGGTCCTCGAGGACCTTGGTGAAGAACTCGGTCGGCGGGAGCTGGCGGCTGTCGCCCGCGACGATGGCCTGCGGGGCGCGCACCAGGGCCGGGATGGCATCTGCGGGCTTGACCTGACTGGCCTCGTCGAAGATGACCACGTCGAAGCAGGCCGTGGCCGGCAGCAACCGGGACACCTGCAGCGGGCTCATCGCCCAACACGGCTTGACGGCGGTCATCACGTCGGGGGCTTCGTCGAACAGTCGCCGCACCGCCTTGTAGTTGCGCTTGCGGGTCAGCTCACGCTTGAGCGTGAGGTGCTGCTCCTCGTGCGTGTCGAGGACGCGGACGAGGCGGGTCGCGGCGGCGCGACGGACTCGGGCGGCGTTGGCATCGAGATGCTCGCGGTCGCGGGTCTGGAACTCGCCGGCGGCACGGTCGAGGTCCTCGCCGGTGACGCCGGCGAGCGACGGGTCGGTCGTGAGGGCCTGGTCGAGGGCGGAGTGGATGGCGGCGTAGCGGAGCAGCGTCGCGGCGCTGACGGGGTCGGTGCTGACCGTGTCGCTGGCGATGCCGGCTTCGCGGCGCAGGGTCGTGAGGAGCGGCCCGCAGCCGGCCGCGTTCAGCTGAGCATCGAGGTCGTGCAGCCGCGGAAGCACGGCACGGGTCTGGTCGTCGTAGAGCTGGCCCAGCACTCCGGGAAGGTCGGTGAGTGGAGTCGTGTGCAGGTCGATGTGCTGCACTGACCTGGCGAGGACCGTGAGGGCTTCGCCCAGCGAGCTGAAGGCGTCGGCGGCCGCCGGTAGCGCGGGAGACGGTCGGGCGGCGCCGACGGCGCCGAGGCTGGACCAGGTCGCACGAAGCGCCTTGGCTCGCTGCAGGAGCCTGTGGACGTCGGCATCGCCAGGTGTGCCGTCGGCGACCAGCCCGCGGGCGTCCTTGCGTACACGGCGTCGTTCGCCCCAGCCGAGCTTCGGCCCTTGCGCCTTGCGGTAGGTCTTGTCGGTGGCGGCGAGCAGCCGTTCCAGGGCAGCCTCGTCGAGGGCTGGGTCGAGCGCGCCGGGGACTGCTGCGGTGAGGTCTGCGGCTTCCTCCGCGGTGCCGACGAGCTGCTGCGCTTCCTCCTGGGTGGCCGCCTCGCGGATGCCGAGGTCGCGCGCCAGGTCGCCGAGGGCGCCCACGGCGACCGGCAGGTGGACGCTGCGGGCGGCGACCAGTGCCTGGTTGGCGGCGGCGACCGCGTCAGCGGTGGTCAGCGCGGTGACCGACCAGCCGGGTCGGGTCAGCCGGTCGGCTTGCAGACCACCCTTGTTGTCGAGCTCGCCGATGGCGTCGGCGTGCATGTCGAGGTCGAGCGGACCCCAGGCGTCCAGGATGGCGGCCGACAGCCGCAGCGGCGTGACGTCCTTCGGTAGACCGTAGGACAGCGCGAGCAGGTCGGCGACGGTGATGCCCCACGCGTGCTGTCGGGTGTGCAGGCCATTGCGGTGGCTGACCAGCCGGTCGCGGGCAGTGGTCAGTGTGCGGTGCAGCGCGCCGGTGACCGGGTTGCCGACGTCGGCCTGTCGTTCGAGGACCTCACGCAATCGGTCGGCTACGTAGCGCCGGGACGCGCTGGCCGCGAACAGGTCGAGTGTGAGGTCGCCGAGTCCGACGGCGTCGAGCCGGTCGAGGACCGCGGTGATGGCGGCCCGCTTCTGGGCCACGAACAGGACCCGCCTGCCATCGGCGACCAGACAGGCGATGACGTTGGCGATGGTCTGGGACTTGCCGGTACCGGGCGGTCCCTGGACGACGAGGTTGCGCCCGGCGAGGGCGGCGTTGACGACGAAGCTCTGTGACGCGTCGGCGTCCAGGACGAGGTGTTCGGCGTCGACTGGTCGGTAGTCCGGGTCGGCGTCCGTGACATCGCCGACCTGGGTGCGGATGGCGGCGATGGCGTCCTCGTCGCCGGCCAGGGCGGCGACGAGGTCGGAGGTGAGCAGCGCCTCGATGTCCTCACAGTCGGCGACCATCGGCTGCTTGAGGTAGGAGAACGCCCCGCACAGCCGCTGCTCGTCGATGGCGAAACCGGCGACGTCGGCGCACGCCTTGCGGACGTGGTCGTAGATGGGCGTGAGGTCGCCGCGGTCGTCGTCGCCCGCCTCGAGCGCTTCCTGTTCGTCGAGGGCGACCCCTTGAAAGGCGAGCACGTGGGCCAGGACCGGGTTGAGCTGAACTTCGCCGGTGAGGGTGAGCTCCCAGCTGTCGGAGCCGGGCCGCACCGCCAGGTCGAGTGCCCGCAGCAGCACCGGCGCCGACGGTGGTGTCTGCCCCCGAGCGGATCGGGCCCCGGGCTTCGCGGGGTCGTCCGGGCTCGTGCTGTCGTCGCCGGTGCCTTCGACCTCGGCTTCCTTGGCGATGGCATCGTCGGGGTTGCGGTGCCAGGTCGCGAGCCCGAGAGCGAGGAAGGCCACGGACACGCCGTACTCCTCTGTGGCCTCACGCTGCTTGGCGGCCAGCGCCTTGCAGGCCCGCTGGGCCGCGGCGTGCCGCGCCGGGTCAGGGAAGAGCTTCACGAGCCGCACCGCACTGCCGGCCATGAGCTCAGCCATCGCCGGTGCGGGCACCTCGGCCAGGTTGAGGGTGGCCGCGGTGGGCTTGAAGAAGAGCAGCCGGTTGGTGCCGCTGACGTTGATGAGGGCGCTACGCCACTCCCGGGATGCCCGCTCCACCTGCTGGCGACGTCTCGCCGTGTACCGCTGCCCCGCGCTCACTGCGTTCCCTCCGCCTGCCGGTCTCAGGTCACGGTACGGACATCTGCGGACACGGGCGGCCAGTTCGGCTCAGACCATGACGTCGAGCCGAACACAAGTTCGATGTTCTGCGACCCTGGCGATGTGACGGCGGGCGGTATGGGCGGGCGCGGTAGCGGATTGCCGATGTACGAACGGGTCGCGCTATCCGCGGGCCATACCGATGCGGGCTTGTGCCCGGCCCGACACTGCCGGGTCACGGCCTCGGCGGACCGGTCGGCGACGAAGCGGCCGGGTGCCCGCTGGTGGAGTGGCGGCGGGTGCCGGGGGGCTGGCTGGGCCGGGTCGTGTACACAGACGAGCAGTGGGCCTGCCGCTAGGCGCTCGTCGAGGAGTGGGTCGACGAGGCGCTGCTGAGCCCGACGTAGCACCGGCTCGGTCGTGAGCTGGCACGGCAGGTCACGCAAACCGCATCGCCAGCGAGCCGCCGACCTAGGACATGAACTGGACCTGGGCACGCGCCAGGCACCGCTTCAGCGCCCATGGCGCCCCGGCCCAAACAGCATCGGGCGCAACGGTGCGAGACAATGGGAGCTGACGAGGTGATGACCGTGCAGGACCAGGCTGACCAGTTTGACGAAGATGTTGCGCCAGCGCCCGCTCAGGAGGACGCCGGCTCTTCGTCGACGCCCGGAGCCCTGCACGAGGAGCTGCGGGCTGAGCTCGCCGCCGAGCTCGCGAAGCCGCCGGTGCTGCCCGTGGAGCCTGACGAGGCGGATGGTCTAGACGTGCCACTTCTCGCCCGTCGTCCGGCCCGGACCACCAGCCTGGTGCCGCGACCTGCCGTCGACCTGATGAGCCCGGCCATCCAGCTGATGTTCAAGAGCGCGGACCACGGTGCCCGGTACGCCTCCTCGCTGAGGCTGAGCTCCCAGATGGAATCCATCAACCGGATGTTGGCGAGCATCGCCGGGTCCCAGACGCAGCGTCTGCTGCGCGACATCGACTGGCCGACCGTGCTGGGCCCTAACCTGAACGTCGTCAACCGACTCGCTGCCGGCCTGGGGACCGACCGCGTCGTCGGGCTGCAGCTTGCGGCCATGGATGGGCTGCTACCCAAGGCCCTCTTCCCCGCGCAGACACAGCTCGCCGCGCGCGCCGCGCAGATGTTCGCATCAGGCTCTGCACTCGACGCGTGGCGGACCTCGGTCGTCTCGGTGGACCTCGTCGAGCTCCGAATGCCCGCTGTCGAGCAGATGCTGCGGACCATCGCGGCCACCGGACCGGTGCGGGCCAGCGTCCAGGGTCTCCTGGACGATCTGACGGCGACCAGCGCAGGTATCGCAGACGTGACTCGCTGGGCGGCCGAGGTCGACCCCGGTCGTAGCGTCCTGCGCGGTCGCACGGCTCCTGTCCTGCGCGCGTGGAACGTGCAGCTGAGGCAGCAACCGGCCGATGACGTGATGCTCACCGAGGACGAAGTGCGGGACGAGCTGATCGCGGAGGCTCTCGGTGGGCACGCGGTGGCTGGCCTGCTGGGTGCTGAGGTCGGTCTCGCGCCGCCCTCGGTACCGCGCCGAGACGAAGGGCTTGCCCTCACTGAGCAGCGGCTCCTCGTCCCCGCTCGGACCGCGCGGGACCTCAGGTACGCGCAGTTGCGCGACCGGCTCGGACGCCTCGACCCCTCGGTGCCCGCGGCACTCGACGGTGCCTGGGAGGAGCTGGGGTCTCCTACCTCGTTCGGGTGGCCAAAGCTCTCCCTGTGCATCGAAGAGGCGTTGAGCCGCACGCTGCGCGCCCTCTCGCCTGAGGACAAGCTGCGCGCCTGGTACGACCTGTGGACCCCGAAGACCGTCGTCTGGGAATACGGTAAAACGCCGACACGCGCGCTGCGTATCCGGTTCGTCGCCCGTGCAGCTCCGAGGGAAGACCGCCAGCTGCTCGTCAGGGTTGACGACCAACTCACCAGGACGTGGACAGCGCTGACCGAGAAGTTGCAGCGCGGCAAGCATGGCGGCGGCGACATGATGACTGCCGAGTCACTGCTGCACACGGCCGAGGCGCTGCTGACACTCCTCTTGCTCGCGCTGGACGAGGATCGGGAGCAGAGCGACGACTGACCGGCGACCGGCCTGGGCGCGCGGACGAACGTGTAGTGGCTGCGCCTGGCACTTGGGTGGCTGACCGGGCGGCCCGAGATTGGACCTAGCCGGCCCTAGGCGCGTGGAGGCGTCGGGGCGAGCGGCGGTAGCCACACGGTGACGCCGAGGCTGCGGACCGGTCGGGGGTCATCCCGGATGGTCCACCAGTTACGTCGGGTGAACTGCAACGTGTCGTGCTGGTTGGGGTGCTTCTTGCCCAGCGCGGCGCCGATCTGGGTCAGGTCGGGCGGGAACATGACGATGCCGATGACCGTGAAGGCGTCGAACAGGACCAAGGCGTACCGGTCGACGCCGGGCAGAGATCGGACGTGGTGCTCGTTTACCCATGCTTGGCTCGGGTTGGCCAGGTAGCGAACCTGCACGGTGAGCTGGTCGGGAGTGGTGAGGTCGTAGTGGGCCTGCACGCGGTTGGGCGCGAGATGCCCGCTGACGAGGGCGTTGACTATGTGCTCAGACCATTCGGCCAGCGGGTCGCGGTTCGACAGGCCCAGGTTGAGGACCGCGAGCAACTGCTGCCGCGCCGGGCGGTAGGCGTCCAGCGCGTCGCAGAGCTCTAGCACGCGCGCCGCGTCGGGCTGATGAGCCTGCATCCGGCGAGGGTACGACCGCGGTCCCCGGCTCGGAGTAGCTGCCGCCGTCTCGAGCAGCCTCGGCGATGCAGGCGACGAAGCTGCTGACGACCTCGCCGAACCCCCACGCAACAGCGCACCTCGCCGGTAATGTCAGCACCACGACGCGGACGTCGCACGCCGGGGGGACAGCATGCCGATGCGCTACAACCCGCCACCGACGTGGCCGGCTGCACCCGCGGGGTGGGCACCCGAGCCCGGATGGAAACCTGACCCCGCCTGGGGCCCACCGCCGGCCGGATGGCCGCTCTGGGTCGACGAACGGAGCTGGGCATCCCGCCACAAGGGCCTGATCATCACCCTGGTCCTGCTCACTGTCTTCGTCGGCGTGCCCGTCGCCGTCGATGTCGGGAACAGCCTCAGCACGACAAGCAACACGTCTCGGCGCCCGGCACCCGAAGAGACCGCCGTAGGCGCCGAAGCGGCCTTGTCGGCGCACGACCAGAAGGTCCTCGCCGACCTCGGTCGCTACCCCGGCCAGTGGAACGCAGCAGCGCAGCCGCTCGTCGCCGACTACCAAGACCCGAACGTGACCGCGGAAGCGTGGGTTGCTTCCGCACGGGGCCAGGTCGACGACATGCGCTCGGCCGTGCAGGGATTCGAACGGCAGGTCTTGGGCATCCAGGACGCCGGCGTTCGCTCGACGCTGCAACCCATGGTGGAGAACTACAAGCGCAAGCTCGCCGCCGTCGTCTCCCTATGGAACGCCGTTGCCGACGGCGACTCGGACGCTGAGACCGCCGCAACAGACGAGCTCACGTCGGCCGGTCAGGAGGGGCAGGAGCTTGCCGCCGACTTCCTGGGCCGCCTGCGTCCGTACATGAGCGAGGCCGACCTGGACCGGCTCGGCGGACGGTAACCAGCACCGAGCCACAAACGCTCACCGCGTACCTCCGCGCAGTTGTCCAATGACCTTCTGGAAACCTCCGCCGACCTCCGGCCAACGTTCCTACGTAACGTAGGACGACCACGCAGGACCGAGCCGCGGCGCATGCGTCCAAGCGTGTCGAGCGCGACATCCGTCCGGGGGCTGGTCCCCTGGGCGACGCCGTCCCTCGGGCGGCGGTGGCACTCAGTCGCTCTGTCCAGGCGACTCACGGCTACCGGGTTCAAGCGACGGGATGGGAGCCGTTCTATGCCGCTAGACCAGCCAGTTCGGCCTCGTGACGGGTCTTTCCCATTGCGCGACGCGATGCTGCCCGACGGCTCCCGGTTGCACGTCGTGATCCCCGACATCACCCGGGCGCCCTGGTCGGTGAAACCGGACCACTACGTGTCGTCTCCCAATCTGGTCCATGGCACACCCATGCGCGACAATGGTTCAGGGTCATTCGGAGATGCTCCGGCAACGCTGCAAGCCGTCACTGAGGTCCGGCCGGTGGCCTCCCGACGTCCCTTCCCCCACCTGCCTTGGCCGTGGCCGGGATGGTCGAGGGTGACCTCGCCGGCCGGACAGTTCCATCCTGGATGGAAGGCGCGTCACCCGACCGCGGTTGTCCACAGGCTCGAGGCGGCGGCGCTTCGTCCTCTCGGGCGGGAGGCCTAGCGGCATACGGGACGGATTCGTCCCGCGCGGGCTTCCCGCGAGGGCAGCACTGGGGCAACGTGGGCCCCGTCGACGACGTCAAGCCGTGTCAGTCGCGGCGGTCAGGGGATTGGCGATGCGCGTGACCTCGTTCAATGTGGAGAATTTCTTCGCCCGCGCGAAGGCGCTCAATGAGCATACGTGGGCAGCCGGCCGCCCCATCCTCGAGGCGCACGCGGAGCTGAACGTGCTGTTGGGGCACCCGATCTACGGCCCGGCGGACAAGGCGCGCATGCTCGTCCTGTTGGAGGCTCTGGGCCTGTTGAAGTCGGACTCGGCGGAGATGGCGGTGCTCCGTCAGGTTCGAGGGCGCCTACTGAAGCGCCCGCGTTCTGGAGGGGTCGAGGTCATCGCTGGCGGCCGCGGCGCCTGGGTCGGGTGGGTCGACCTCACCACTGAACCGGTCACCGAGGCCGCGGTCGCGAACACCGCACGCGTGATCAACGACCTCGCGCCCGACATCCTTGGTGTCGTCGAGGCTGAGAACCGCGTGGTGCTCAAACACTTCACCGACGCACAGCTCCGCGACGGCGCCGCAGTCCGGTATCCGCACGTGATGCTGATCGACGGGAACGATGACCGAGGTATCGACGTGGCCATCCTCACCAAAGAGGGCTGGCCGCTGGGCACGGTCCGCTCCCATGTCGACGACATCGACGGGTCGGGAGTCATCTTCGGCCGGGATTGTCCCGAGTACGAGGTCCGCACGCCCGGGGGGCACCGGCTGGTCGTGCTCCTCAACCACCTGAAGTCCAAGGGCTACGGCAGTCAGGCAGACAACAACGAACGCAGACGTCGGCAAGCGCAACGGGTGGCGGATATCTACCGGCGCATCCGGAAGGATGGCGTCAGTTACGTCGTCGTGCTCGGCGACTTCAACGACACCCCGTCCTCGGCGCCGTTGGCGCCTCTGATGGACGCAACGGATCTGCGGGACGTCAGCGAGCACACCGGGTTCGACGATGGCGGGCGGCCCGGAACGTTTGGGACCTGTACCGCGGCGAACCGCATCGACTACATCCTGCTGTCCTCCGCGCTATTCGCGAAGGTGACCGGAGGAGGCATCTTCCGGATGGGCGCATGGGGCGGCAAGAACGGCAGCCTGTGGCCGCACTACGACACGGTCACAACGGCGACCGATGCGGCCTCTGATCATGCAGCCATCTACGCCGACATCCGCCTGACCTGACGAGACGAGTCCGGATGGCTGGACTCAGGGCTGCGTCCGGTGCCTGACTCTGGTGAAGGCGGCGAGGGCCTTGTCGTCGGCGTCGGGGAGTGAGTGCAGGTACTTCTGGGTGGTCTGGATCTGGGCGTGACCAAGCCGATCCATCACGGTCTTCAGGTCGGCGCCTCCCGCAAGCAACCATGAGGCATGGGCGTGGCGGAGGTCGTGCACGCGCACCTGGAAGTCGATCCCTGCACGCTCCAGGGCAGGCAGCCAGTACTTGGTACGGAAGGTGTTGCGCGACAGCGGGATCGGGCCTTTGGTCTGGGTGGAGGGGAAGAGCAGGTCGTCGCGGTCCAGCCCCATCGAGGCGATGCGGGCGGCGAGGCTGTCGAGAAGGTCCTGGCTCACTCGCAACGTGCGGAACTCGTTGTCTTTGGGGTAGGCCTTGAACACCATGCGTTCCCCGGTGGGGGAGTTCTTCTTCGACACCTCGACCACGGTGTCTTCGATCGCGATGAGCTTGCGGAGGAAGTCGATGTGCCGTGGCCGGAGTGCGACGAGCTCGCCCCAGCGCATTCCCGTCTCGATGTCGGTCAGGACGAGATCGCGGAACCGGTCGGGGATCTCGGTGAGCAGCCGTTCGAACTCCTCCGGGGACAGGATGCGGACCTTGCGGGGCGGGACCTTGGGTAGCTCGGTGTCGGAGCACGGGTTGTGCAGGATGACCCGGTCACGCACCGCCCTCTTGAAGATCCCGTGAAGCATGACGTGGTACTTGGTGAGGCTGCGGGGTGACAGCCCGCCGGCGGATGCCTGGGTCACCCAGGCCTGCACGGTCGAGGGCGCGATCGAGCGCATGGGCCGATTGCCGAAGAACGGCAGGAAGTGTCGGTCCAGGTAGCTGCGATAGGCGGCTTGGGTGCTGACCTCGAGGTGCCGACTGGGCCACCAGGACTGCTCGACGTAGTCGCGGAAGGTAATTCGCCCGGCCACGGGGTTGATCCAGGTGCCGTCCTCGACCTTGCCGTCGATGCGTCGGCCCGACTTGACGGCTTCGCGCCGAGAGGCGAACGTCCCGGCGCTGCGCTTGACGCCGTCGACGTCGCGGAAGCGGACCTGGAAGCGCGCGCCACCGTCGGAGTCCTCGCGCTTGACGACCCATGCCATGGGCTCGCCTCCCGATGGTCATCGCCCATGTGGGCAGAATGTGGGCAGACGGTGGCAGAAACTGGCGGACGTCCACGGCCATTGGCGGACGAAAAACCGTCCCTGACCTGCGGAAACGTCTCCCCTGAGGCTAGCAGCGAACGGCGCGACACGCCGGTTCCGTTCTGCTCATAACCCAAAGGTCGCAGGTTCAAATCCTGCCCCCGCTACCAGATAAGTGCAGGTCGAGAACCATGATCGTTGATCATGGCCCTCGTGCTGTCTGGGCGCCATGTGTGCAGGGCTCCGCGCCGTTGAACGCCTGCGCCATCGCTGCGGTGCGGGGCGGAGACGGAGGAGGACTTCGCCGGACACGGGCGGATCGAACGCGTCGGGATCACGATCACTCCCGACGTGACCTCTGGGTCGCAACCCAAACGAGTCCCGCCCCAGCTCTGCGCTGACCCGTGAACGTCCACTGGGTCCAGGCAGCAAGCGCCGTGCGTGGCCACCGCATCTGGGCGACTGGACGACCTTGCTCGGCGCGGCTGTGCTCCGCCACGTAGAGCCAGCCCTGGACCTTCGGGACGTAGGTCACGTCAGCGACCCATGGCTGGGAAGATGCGCCGCAAGATCCCCGACCTGGCGGAGGCGTTGACCAGGCACTTCGACGAACATCACGCGCTGCTGGTCGGCGATTCTGCACTGGCTGGACCACGTCTCGGCCCGCCCTGGTCGAGCTCGATGCGCGGATCGATGCCGCGGACGGACCAGTTGGAGTTGGTAGGCAACGACTGGTTCGACCAGCGCCTCGCGGACGCTCACGCCAGCCGGCTCGTCGTCCAGCTCACGCGGATAAGTTTCAGTGGACTTCGACCGCGCCGACTCGCTCGCCTGACGGCGCCCGAGACGACTGGACCGACTCCTACAGGGCTTCGCCCCGTGCTGCCGCCTGCCTCCGAAAGCACATTCTCGGGTCAGTGCGGCGACGGGGGTGCTGGACTTCCGCCGCGAACGTCGACTTGACGTGGCGCCTCATCGTTCGGACCGAGGCACGCGAGCTGGCTGCGTGGCCCGGCAGGGATGGTCGTGGCCTGGAGATCCCACTGAAAGCTGCGGCAGGCAACGTATAACCATCGACTTGATCCTTTTCCATGCCGACTCGAGACGGCTCCTCGTGCTCGAGGCAAGTCCGAGGTCAATGTCGATGCTGATCTTGCACACCGACATCCTCCTCGCACCAAGCACATGGTTGTGCGTTTTGTCGACGGCACGAAAAAACTGACCCCCTGTCGGCAGGGGGGTCAGTTTTCGGCTGCCGTTGACACGTTTGACCCAGGCAGGCCGGTGCGCCCGATCAATCGGAATTGAGATCGCGTGCGGGCGCTCCGCAGCCCTGCTTTCGTCCGGTCGCAGCCTGTAAGCCATAGACAGATCGCGTGCTGGCCTGTCCGGGCGAATGCCAATGCGATTCCGGATCGGCGCCGATCCGACCTCTAATTCTCCTCACCCCAGAACAGCACGTTGAGGAAGCGGTGCAGCCGGTCGGAGGATGGATGCCGGAGCATCTCGCGGGGCTGTCCTTCCTCGACGATGACTCCTCCGTCCAGGAAGATTGCGCGGTCCGCTACCTTCTTCGCGAAGGCCATCTCATGTGTCACGACGATCATGGTCATGCCGTCGTTGGCCAGGCCGAGCATTGTGTCGAGCACCTCGCCCTTGAGCTCGGGGTCCAGGGCCGACGTAGGCTCGTCGAAGAGCATGATCTTGGGGTTCATCGCCAGGGCGCGAGCGATGGCCACCCGTTGCTGTTGGCCTCCGGACAGGCGGGACGGCCGGACGGGCGCCTTTTCGGGCAGCCCGACCTTGAGGAGCATCTCATGCGCGATCTGTCGCGCCTCGTCCTTGCTCCGGCCGAGAACGGTCCGCTGGCCTTCGACGACGTTGTCCAGTACGGACATGTGGGGGAACAGGTTGAAGTGCTGGAAGACCATCCCGATGTCGCGCCGGATGCGGTTCAGCCGTGCACCCTTCGCGGTGATCTCCTGACCGAACACCCGGACGGTTCCGCTCGTAGGGCGCTCGAGCAGGTTGAGGCACCGCAGCAGGGTGCTCTTACCGGATCCGCTGGGTCCCACCAGGACCAGGACTTCGCCGCCTGCGACCGTCAGGTCGATGCCGCACAGCACTTCGTGGTCGCCGAAGCTCTTGTGAAGTGCGGCGACGTCGATCGCGGCCGAGGCCCGGCTGGGAGCACCCGCGCCGGTTTGAGGGTCTCCGTGCGTCTCGAGGTTCTCAGCCATGGGGGTCTCCTGATGGTGAGGTCGACGGCCCTCGTCGCTGGTCACGGTGTACTCAGAGGCTCCGGTTGATGCGCCGCGTCATGTACGCAGCGGCCACTGCAAGGGGCAGCGTCAGCAGCAGGTAGAACGCGGCGATGACGAAGAATGCCTCGAGCTGGCGGAAAGTCTGGGCCCCCACGCTCTGGGCGACGTTGAACAACTCGGCAACCCCAATGACGGAGATCAGGCTCGTGTCCTTCGTGAGTGCGATCATCATGCTGCCAAGTGGTGGAAGCATCCGGCGCACTGCTTGGGGGTACACCACGCGTCTCAGCGACTGCAACCACGTCATACCCAGCGCTGACGAGGCTTCCCACTGACCTCGATCGACGGACAAGATGCCGGCGCGGAAGATCTCGGCATTGAAGGCGCCGTAGTTCAGGCTGAGTGCGATGACGCCGCTTAGCAGCGTGGATATTTGGATGTGCAGGACGTTGGGCAGGAGGAAGAAGATGACCACGATCTGGAGCAGGATCGGCGTCAGCCGGAAGAGGTCGACGTAGAGCCGGACGGGCAGTGAGATCCACCATCGGCGGGAGGTCAGCATCTGCCCGGCCGTCAGACCGAGCACGATCGAGAAGACCGCGCTCAGCCCGAGCAGCTCCGAGGTGAGTCGGAAGGCTCGGAAGAACGTCGGCAGGTAGTCCCCGACCCAGCTGAAATCGAATTGATAACCCATCGGGCGCTCCTTCGTCCGGCCGGGAAGGTCAGCCGGCGGCCTTGTCCTGGTTCTTCAGCCAGTAGTCGACCCGCGCGCCCAGAGGGCCGCCACTTGCTGTTCCCCAGGACACCCAGGCGTCGACGCAAGACTTCCAGCCGGCATCGCCCTTCGGCAGACCGAAGGCTACGTTGAACGGGTCCAACGTCTCGGCCTGCGCGGGTAGGTCCGCGGTGATCCGGCCGTTCTTGCCAATGGCCACGACGCGCGGGTTGGTGAACTTCTTGACGAGGACGGGGTAGGCGGCGGCCTCGCCCATCGTTGCGTCCGCCCGCTTGGTCGCGAGGAACTGGTAGGGGATCAGCTGCCCCTGCAACCCCACCTCCTGCGAATGAGCCGCCGGGGTGTACTTCTTCGCCAGGCCGCCCTGTGCCCCGCCGGTTCCGTACACGAACTTGATCGAGCTCTTGTTGAGGTCGTCGATCGTGTTGTACGGCGAGGACTCCAGGACGTAGTAGACCTGTCCCGACTTGTAGTACGGCTGGCTGAAGTCGATCACCTGTCGGCGCTCGGGTGTGTCGAAGAGCTGTGCGCCGACGATGTCCGCCTTGTCCGACTGCAGGGCAGTGGTCATCACGCTGTAGTCGTAGGCGACGATGTTGGGCTTGACTCCCAAGATGTCTGCGAGTTCGACGGCGTTCTCCGCCTCGACCCCTTGCCACTTGCTGCTGGTGCCGGTGAAGCCGAATGGGGGGGAGATGCCGATGCCCCAGTTCAACGTCCCGGCCTTCCTGATCGCCGCGATCTTTGGTGACTTCGCGGCCGTGCAGGCCGAGGTGACCGAGCTCGGTGCGGCTCCGGCTTTGACCGCGCCGGCGCGGTCGGCGGCGACGGTCTCGGCGTTCCCCCACTTTACCGGCGCCGGGCCGCCGCCGCTTGCGGGAGTGCTGCTGCCGCCCCCGCAGCCCGCGAGGGCGAAGCCAGCCAAAGCGGCAACCGTGGCGAGCGAGCGGGTGGTGGGGCGTGTGCGCATTCGAGCCTCCGGAAGTGGGCGACATCACAGATGCTGCCATGGAATCTGGTTACTGCATAGAGTATACGAATTTGTTTCCTGTTGGTTAGTGGGCGACGAGAAGCACCGTGGCCACCACAGCTCCCAGGGTTACGACGGCGAAACGCAGCACCCGGGCCGGCAGCACTCGTGCGACCCGGACGCCCAGCAGTCCGCCGACATAGGCCGCCACGGCGAGGAGCGCCGCGGCGAACCAGGCGACCTCGCCGGAGACAACGAAGACGGTGACGCCGACCAGGTTGATGCCCAGCGACAGCAACCCCTTGAGCGCATTGAGCCGCTGCATCTGGTCGTGGACGAGGATGCCCAACACGGCGAGCAGCAGCACGCCGAGGCCAGCACCGAAGTACGAGCCGTACACCGCGCTCACCAGGACACCTGCTCGTACGAGCCACCCGGTTCCGTCGCCGCCCTCCGTGTCGGTGCTGCGTCGGGCGGCGACGGCGCGGGCCAGCCGCGGCTGTACGGCGAGCAACGCGCAGGAGATGAAGATGAGGAACGGGACGGCGGCGGCGAAGGCATCGCCCGGTGTGAACAGAAGAAGAAGCGCGCCAAAGATGCCGCCGAGCGCGCTCGACACGGCGAGGGCGCGGATCCGCTGCCGCTGGCCTGCCAGCTCGTTCCGGTAGCCCACCGAGCCGCCCAAGTACCCGCTGAGCAGGCCGACGGAGGACGTGATGTTCGCGGTCACCGGCGACAGCCCGGTCGCGAGCAGGGCCGGAAAACTTATCAGGGTGCCGCCCCCCGCAATGGCATTCACCGCCCCGGCACAGAGTCCAGCCGCCAATACGAGCGCAGCGTGGGAGGGCGTCACCCGCCGGTCGCGGGACCGGGAGCGGCGCCGGCAGGAACGGACCCGACGATCTCGCGATACGCCTCGGGATCGGTCGCGCCTTCGGTGCACAACAGCAGCACGGTTGCGTCGGGCACCAGCCCGATCTCCGGACCGTGGCCCTCGTCGACGGCGGCCGTGAGACCGGCCAGCCCGGCCGCGCCGGACTCGCCAGCCTCCACCCCGGCCTCGTAAAGATCACGCATCGCCTGCTCGGCCCGCCCGTCGTCGATCGCAATGAGGGTGTCCATGCCAGCGCGCAACAAGGGGAAGGCCAACGGGGAGGGCAGGCCGCAGTTCAGGCCAGCCATGATCGACTCGTGCGGACCAGCAACCTCGGTCAGCTGTCCGGCGCGAACCGAGGCGAGCACGCAGGCCGCCTTCTCGGGCTCTACCCCCACGATCCGCGGCCGCGTCCGGTCGCCAGTGCGATAGTGCAGGACTGCGGCCGCAGCAAGCGATCCCACGCCCATCTGCACCGCGACCACCGACGGCTGCGGCAGCGCCGACGTCGCGACCTGCTCCTCGATCTCCCAGAAGACCGTCGAGTAGCCCTCAACCACTCGCCGCGGCACCCGGTCGTAGCCGGGCCACGAGGTGTCCGAGATGACCAGCGTGGTGGCCGACGCGTCTTTGGCGGCCCGGATGACAGCGTCGTCGTAGGAGCCGTCGACCACAGTCACCCGCGCCCCCTCCGAGGTGATGCCGTCGACGCGGGCCCGCGCAGTCCCGGCCGGCACGTAGATTTCCGCTGCCCAGCCCAGCATCGCCGCGATCCGTGCAACGGCCCGGCCGTGGTTGCCGTCGGTGGCCGCCGAAAGGGTGAGCCGACCCAGGTGGCTGAGAGACTTGCGCAGGCCGGCAACGTCCGCCCACCCGCCGGGGTCGCAGGTGAAGGTGTCCAGCACCTCCCGGTAGGTCGCCCAGGACGCGCCCAGGATCTTGTAGGACGGGAGCCCGAGCCGTCTGGTCTCGGCTTTGACCAGCACCCGGGCGACGCCGAGCCGGTCCGCCAGGGTGGGGGCATCGAGCAGCGGCGTTACGGCGTACCCGGGGAGTCGTCGGTGGAACTCCCGGGGCGCCGCGTCGGGTGGCCCGAAGGGAGCCGGGTCGATGGTTTCCGTCGCGGCGCGGTTGTCCAGCAGGTCGAAGCTCATGGGAACCCTTCCGGTCACACGGCGGAGTAGCCGCCGTCTACCACCAGGGCCTGCCCGGTGATGTAGGCGGAGCCAGGCGAGGCGAGGAACAGCACCGAACCGACCACGTCCTCGGGCTCGCCCTGGCGGCGCATGGGGATCTCGCTGACTAACCGGTCCACCGCGGCGGACTTGTCGTCCTGGTGGTTCCAGTGCGGGTCGTTGAACGGCGTGTCGATCCAGCCCGGGCAGATGCAGTTGACCCGCACGCCGGTCGGGGAGAGTTCGTCGGCCAGCGCCCGAACTAGGTTGATCACGCCCGCCTTCGTCGCGGCGTATGCCGGCATCCCCGCGTGGCCACGGAAGGCCCCCGTGGATGCGGTGAAGATCAGGCTGCCGATCGACGAGGCGGCGAGGTGCGGGGCCGCCGCCTGCGCCAGCAGGAAGGGTGCGCGCAGGTTCACCGCCGCAGTGCGGTCCCACTGGTCGACGGTCCACTCGGCCAACGGTGCCGCGATCAACAGCCCGGCATTGAAAAAGACCACGTCGAGCCCGTCACCGAAGGCCACAGCCGCGTCGACGGCCCGCGCCGGGGCTGAGGGGTCAGCCAGGTCGCAATAAATAGCGAGCGCCGCGCCGGGCAGATTCTCGGCGGCGGCGGCCTTGGCGGCTACCTCGTCGATGTCGGCGAGCAGCACCGAATCACCGCGGGCCCGGAAGGCACGCATCGCGGCCAGCCCGATGCCCGTCGCACCTCCGGCAATGAGCACGGACGCCACAGGCCCTCCCTTCGTATACTTTCTACTATAGTCGCTCTGACTGGCTCAGTGGCAAGGAGGCAAGGCGATGATCGCTCCCGCGGCGAACGCGGTGACGCCGGTGTCCAGCGGCCCCCTCGGGGCGGTGGCTGCGGGGCATCCACTGGCTGTCGATGCTGCCCTCGCCGTCCTCCAGACCGGTGGGAACGCCGTCGACGCAGCCGTCGCGGCGCACGCCGTGCTCGCCGTCGTGATGCCGAACGCCTGCGGCGTCGGGGGCGACTCCCTGTTCCTGGTGCGCACGCCATCCGGCGTCACGGCCGTTAACGGCAGTGGCCGAAGCGCGCGCACCGCCCCAGAGGGTGAGGCGACCGACGACGGCGGGGGAAGCGTCACGGTGCCCGGCTCGGTGCATGCCTGGGGTGAGCTGGTGTCCAGGCACGGCCGGCAGTCGCTGTCCGACGCGCTGGGGCCTGCCATCCGGGTCGCCGAGGACGGCTTCGACGTCGACAAGTCATTGGTGACCGCTGTGCACGAACAGCGCGACCGGCTGGTCCGGGGCGGCGCGGGCGACTGGGCGCTTATGCACGCCTCTGCTGGTGCGCGACTCCGACAACCCGAGCTGGCCGCGGTGCTCGGCGCCGTCGCCACCGACGGAACCCAGGCGTTCTATGGCGGCAGGATCGCCGACGCGTTGTGCCGCGCGGTCCACCGCGACGGCGGCCGGCTCGACCTGACGGACCTCGAGTCGCACCAGACCGTGGTCGGCGAGCCGGTGTCCATCGCGTGGGACGGCGGCCGGGTGCACGTGCAGCCGCCGTCCTCGCAAGGCGTGCTGCTCGCGATGGCACTGCAGTGGCTGGACGAGCGCGGCGGCACCGTGCACGTCGCGGTCCGCGAGCACGTGCAGGTCGAGCTGACCGAGGCGGTGTTCGGCTTCCGGGACCGCTGCATCAGCGACGGCGCGGCGTTGCTGGACCAGCCGCTGGCGATCGATCCGGTGCATGCCAGCCGGCGCGGTGGGCCGCGCGCGTACCTGCACACCACCGGTGTCGCGGTAGCCGACGCCGAGGGCGCCGTGGTGTCCTCTTTGCTCAGCGTCTTTGACGACTTCGGGTCCGGGACCTTCGTCGCCGAGGGCGGGTTCACCCTGAACAACCGCGCCGGCGGATTCACCACCGGGCCGAACTCTCCCGGGCCGGGTCGACAACCCGTGCACACCCTCGCGCCGATCCTGGTGGAGAACGGCTCGGGATTCCTCGCCCTCGCCACACCCGGTGCCGACGGTCAGGTCCAGACCCTCCTCCAGCTGCTCTGTCGACTCCGGTGGGACGGCGCGTCGCTCCCCGAGGCTGTGGCGGCGCCTCGTTGGCGCAGTGAGGGGGGCGAGCTGCTTGTCGGCTCCGGCCATCCGGGCGCGGCGGACCTGCGCTGGCGGGGGCACCGGGTCGTGACGGTCGACGACGGCGACCCGCGCTTGGGTGCCGTGGTCAGCGCCGCCAACGGCGCGTGGAAAGGGATCCGCCCGTCCGCGACAGGTGACTGGCGCCGACAGGTCGCCACAGGAGGTACGTGACGTGTCCGAACACGAGCAGAGCCAGGGCACCCGGGCCGAGGACCAGGTCCGGGACCTGGTCGACCGGGCGTGGCCCGAGCTTGTTGACCTGTGTGCCGACCTGGTCGCCGCCCCGAGCGTGAACCCGCCGGGCGACACCCGCGCCGCGGCCCGGGTCGTGGCCGGCTTCCTGGCCGCTGCTGGCCTGAGCCCCGAGCTCGTCCACCAGGACCCGACCATGCCGAGCGTGCTGGCGCGGGCCACCGGTTCCGGCCTGGGCCGGCACTTGGTGCTCAACGTCCACCTGGACACGATGGAGCCCGGCGACGAGTCACTGTGGTCCGTCCCGCGATTCAGCCTGACCCGACGTGACGGACGGCTGCACGGCCTGGGCATGGGCAACATGAAGGGCGCGGTGGCCGGCATGACTCTGGCCTTCCGGGTGCTGGCCCGCGACGTCCGCTCCTGGTCGGGACGGCTGACCTTCACCGCGGTTTCGGACGAGTGCGTCTTCGGTGACAACGGCGCCGCCTTCCTGCTGCGGCACCGAGGCCCGGAGGTCACCGGGGACGCCCTGATATGCGGGGAGGGCCCCGGTTTTGGCCGGTTGGCTCTGGCCGAGAAGGGGGTCGCGTGGTACGAGCTGGTTGCGAGCGCTGAGGGCGGGCACTCGTCTCGGGCCCGAGCCGGCAGCACGGCCTCGGCGCGTCTCGCGGCGGCGCTGCAGAGCCTAGACGGTATGAACGACATGACGGCCATTGCGCCCGCCCGGCTCAGCGGACTCGCCCCCGACGACGTCGAGGCGCTGCGGCTTTCCGTCAATGCCGGGCGCCTCGAAGGCGGAACCTTCATCAGCCAGATCGCGACAACCGCGACGGCGCAGCTCGACGTCCGGGTGCCACCCGGTCTGACCCTGGACGAGGTGGAACGTGAGCTCGACCGTCGTCTCGAGCATTGCCCAGAGGTCACCTGGCGACGACTCAAGGGTTGGGAGGCCAACACCTCCGGCCTGGACCAGCCCTTCGCGGGGACCTTCGCCCAGGCCGTGCAGGACGTCACCGGGCAGCCGGCCGTGGTGACCGTCCGGCTGCCCGCCAGCGATGCCAGCCGCTGGCGATCCCTCGGTGTGCCCGCTGTCTGCTACGGACCGCAACCCACCTTGTCGGCCGGCATCGACGACTACGCCGAGGAGAAGGCCGTGCGGGACTGTGCCGCCATCTACGCCCTCGCAGCACTGCGCTACCTCAGCGGTGACTCCCTCGCGGGTGACGAGCCGCATTGACAACCACCTGGTTCTGACCGGCTACCACCGGCGCGTCCCAACGAGCCGCCTCGCGAACCAGCCTCCGCACCGACTCCAGGGCCTGCGCGACCGCGTGCTCGAGTCCTCCCCTTGCGCCGAGCCTGGCGGAGTAGAAGTGCGGACGTTCTCCGCCAGGTCCGTGGCATCCGCGGGGGAGATCCACGTCCGCTGTCGGGCAGCGACCCGATAGGACATGTGACCCTGCGTGTGACCTGGTGTGTGGATCGGGGGCAAACTCGGGATCGCCGTCCAACAGCAGCCAGTCGACCTCCTGACCCTGCCAGTCCGCGCCGGAACCCGTCGCCGAGCCCGACCGGTCCGCTGGCGGCGAAGTCCAGCTCCAATTTGTGGACAGCGACCGGCTTCGCGCAGGCAAGGGCAGCGATCCCGTCGGAGTGGTCGAGAGGCAGGTGCGAGACAGCCACCCAAGACGGGGCCAGTCGGCGCGAGCCCGACGGCCTCGAGGGGCGCTCACCAGCGGGTCGCCGGGCAGGCCTCATGTCCATCCGGCGGCCTCAGGCGGCATCGGGTGCAAGTGCGGCGGGTCGGAGTTCTGATCGTGTTCGCCGAAGGCATCCGTGGCGGCAGCCTCGGACGCATCACTGGCCGGGTCGTCATCAGCTGCCCAAGCCATTCCGCTGTCAAACCGGACCCAGCCCACCGCCGTCTCCACCAGCAGACCGGTCAACGGCTCCCAGCCCAGCAGACCGTCGCCGCCGCGCAGCGACAGCCCGTGCGAGAGGCCTTCCGCGCCGAACTGCAGCAGGAGCAGCCGACGCGCCATTCGGACGGACTCGGTCACGCTCCAGTGACTTGTGCACCGACCGGGCCCGGCAGCGGAACAGCGGATGCAACTCGGTAGCGGCGCATCAGCAGGTAGTACAGCCCACCGGACACCACGAAACCGACGATGAACGAGATGTCTGCTCCCCCTAGGCTGTCGACGAAGGAACCCGTCAGCCACGTGCTGTTGATGAACGGCAGCATCACCAGCATGCCGACCACGTAGGCGACCAGAGCATTGACAGCAAAGCCACGATGGGTGCCGGACCCGGGGTCCTGGTAGTAGCGGCCGCGCTTCTGGAAGAAGGCCGCCACGTCGTAGTGCCCGTGCTTGATCAAGTAGAAGTCGGTCAGGTTGACGGTCCCCCACGGCACGAAGCCGACCTGGAGCAGCACCAGGAAGTTGGTGGCGTTGGCGATGAAGTTGGACGATGCCAGCAACGCCACCCCACCGCCGATCACGAAGGTCGGCAGCAGCAGCGTGACCCGGGCCCTGACCCCGGGACGCACTTCACGGACCGAGCTGATCGCGGTGATGAGGTTGAGCATTCCGCCGTAAAGGCTCATCGAGTTGTTGCCACTAATGGCCAGAGCACCCACGAGCAGCACCAGCGCCGCAATTGCGCCGCCGCCCAGCACCGAGTTGGCGGCCTGGAGCGTGCCCTGCTTGGCGAACTGGAAGACCAGAACCACGCCGATGACCTCCGACCAGAGGGCACTGAGCGACGTGCCCAGAAAGGTGGCCCAGAACGTCGAGGACACGCTGGTGTCCTCGGGCAGGTAGCGCGAGTAGTCCGAGACATACGGCGCGTAGGTGAGCTGGAACGTCGCGATGATGGCGATCGCCGGCACGAACGGGCCGCCGGCGAAGCCCGAGGTCGTCCACGACACCCCACCGTGGTGAGCGGTGGCGATGCTCAGCGCGACCACGGAGATGGCCAGCGGCCAGGTGGCCAAGCGCGCCGCCTTGTGGATCACCGAGTAGCCCATGAGTGCCAGCGCCAGGCTGATCAAGGCGCATCCGGTGATCGCGACGTTGAGACTGAGGCCGGGAATGACCGCCGTCACGGCCTGGCCGGCGATGATCGCGGTCAGCACGAAGAACCCGCCGTACAACAGCGCTGCGAGCGCCACCGGCAGCAGCGCGCCGTAGTAGCCGAACTGCCCACGGCTCTGGATCAGCTGCGGAACGCCGAGCGCGGGGCCCTGCGCCGAGTGGTAAGCCATGAACGCCGAGCCGACGATGTTGCCGATGACGACGGCGAGTACGGCCCACAGCAGGCCGTTGCCCACGAAGACCGCCACCGCGCCGAACACGGCGTTACCGACGTTGAGGTTGGCGGCGAACTAGACGAAGAAGAGGTCACGGGCTGACCCGTGCCGGTCCCGCGCATCGATGACGTCGATGTGGTGGGTCTCGGGGGTGAATCCTCGCTGTGATGGGGCCTCGGTGCTCATGGTGACGCTCGCTTCCTTGAGGGTGTGTTCTGCTTCGTCAGTCGGGGATGCCGGCCGAGCGAAGACCCGCTTCGGCACAGGCTCTGTCGATGTGCGCCGCCGCGCCGCTGACCCCGAGACCGCCGACGACCTCGCCGTCAACGATCACGGGGAGGCCGCCGGCGAAGACGACCATCCGTCCGCCCAGAGTGGTGTTGAACCCCCAGTCCCCGCCACCGGGCTGCGTGGTCGATGCCCAGGTGTCGGTCGGGAGCCCGCACGCGACGGCAGTGAACGCCTTGTCGATGGCCAGGGCCACCGCGATGATCTGAGCGCCGTCCATCCGCGCGGCGGCGACCAGGTTTCCGCCGCGGTCGACCACGGCCACGCCCATGGACTTGCCCTGGGCGCGCGCCTCGACCTTGACTCCGGCGAGAAGCGTCTCGGCCAGCTCGAGGGAGACGTTGGGCACGGTGATGGTCTGGTCGCTCATGCGGCGTCCCCCGGGTGGTCGTGCATCCACGTGGCGTCGCGCAGCCGGTCGGTGACCTCGCGCAGGAAGAGGGCAGCCGGCTGCCCGTCGACCACGCGGTGGTCGCAGCTCAGCGCCAGGGTCATGGTGCCGTCGCTCCTTGTGCCGGCGACGGCAAGGATGGCGGCTTGCGGTGGTAGCACCAGCGCCCGGAACCGGCTGACACCGGTGGGCCCGAGGTTGGAGACGGTGAACGTCGTGGACAACAGGTCTGCTGGCCGCAGCCTGCCCCCTGCCGCGGCCTCGGTGAGAGCGCGACGGCGGCCCGCCAGCTCGAGCAGACTGAGCCGGTCGGCGTCGAGGATGGCCGGCACCAGCAGACCGTCCTGCTCCGGATGTGCGATCGCGAAGCCGAGGTTGATGCTGCCGTACTCGACGATGCCGTCGTTGGTCAAAGCGGCGTTGAGCCGGGGGTGCGCGCGCAGGGCTCGTGCCGTGGCCGCGTGCACCATGTCGGTCACTGACACCGGGCTGTCCCACCGGGTCCGCATCTCGGCGAGGCCGCGGACGTCGACCTCGTACTCGACGGTGAATTGCGGGACCGCTGCGCTGGCGGTCACGGTGCGTGCCACCGCGGTCCGTAATCGAGTGAGAGGCACCAGCCGGTCGCCCGCATGGACCTGGGTGGTCATGCGCCGTCCTGCTCGATGCGGGCGATGACGGCCCCGACGTCGGCGGACTCGCCGTCCGGCACGAGGATCTCGCTCAGCCGGCCGGCCCCGGGTGCCTCGACCTCGGCGTCGACCTTGTCCGACTCGACCCGCACGATCGGCTGTCCTTCGGTGACGGTATCGCCCACCGCGACCAGCCACTCCGAGATCACGGCTTCCTGCATCGTCATGCCCCATTTGGGCAGCGGAACATCCACGTCAGGCTCCTACGCTCGTCGAGGTCAGGGTCTTCTCGATGGCGGTCCGGATGTCGTTCTCGTTGACGACGACCCGCGCCTCGAGCGGCGGCGAGAACGGGATGGGCACGTCGGCCCAGGCCACTCGCTGGGGGGCGGACTTGAGGACGTCGAAGGCCTGCTCCGTCACCATTGCCACGATCTCGCTCGCGGCACTGCAGGTGAGGCGGGCGTTGTCGCACACGACGAGCCGACCGGTCTTCGCAACCGATTCGAGGATCGTCACGGTGTCCATCGGCACCAGCGTGCGCGGGTCGATCACCTCGACCGACACGCCGCTCTTCTCCATCTCGGCGGCGACGGCGAGGGCCTTGTGCACGAGAGCCCCGATGGCGACGACCGTGACGTCGGTGCCGAGGCGCTTCACGTCGGCCACGCCGATCGGGATGGCGTAGGCCTCTTCCGGGACCGGCCCTTTGGTGCCCGCGAGCACGGCGTCCTGGAAGTAGACGACCGGGTTGGGGTCGCGCACCGCCGAGAGCATCAGCCCCTTCGCGTCGTACGGCGTAGAAGGCATCACGATCTTCAGGCCGGCCACGTTCATCAGCATCGGGTGCGGGTTCTCGGAGTGCTGTGCCGCCGAGGAGCCACTCGGCCCGGACATGGTGAAGTAGACGATCGGCAGTTCTACCTGACCACCGGACATGTACCGCAGCTTCGCGGCCTGGTTGGCGACCTGGTCCATGGCGACGTAGAAGAACGACCCGATCATCAGGTCGACGACCGGCTTGAGGCCGACCGCGGCTGCGCCCACGCAAGCACCGACGAAGGTGGCCTCGGAGATCGGTGTGTTGCGCACCCGGTGCTCGCCGTACTGCTGGATCAGCCCTCGGGTGCCGCCGATGATAGATCGGTCGACGTCCTCGCCGAGCACAACCACGGTGTCGTCCTCGGCCATGGCCGCGCCGAGGCCCTCGGCCATGGCCTTCATGAAGTACTGCATTCGCTCGGTCATCTCGGGCGACCTTTCAGCTCGGGGTGACGGGGGTGGCGAACAGGTCCGCGAGCGCTTCCTCGGCGTCGGGGAAGGGGCTGTTCTCGGCGTAGGTGACGGCGTCCTCGACCCGCTGGGTCTCCTCGGCGTCGACCTGGTCGAGGGCGGCAGCGTCGTGCACGCCGCTGAGTAGATGCTCGCGGAACCGGGCGATCGGCTCCTGGGCGCGCCACTGGTCCTGCTCGTCCTGAGGGCGGTAGTTACCGGCGAAGGTCTCCTCGCCCTCGTTGTGGCCGTGCCAGCGGTAGGTGCGGGCCTCGATCAGTGTTGGGCCGTGGCCGGCCCTGGCTCGCGCCACGGCTTCGTCGGCGACAGCCCGCACGGCCATCACGTCGTTGCCGTCGACAGCGATGCCGGGGATGCCGAACGGAGTGCCTCGGTCGGAGATCTTGCCGGCGGTGAGCTTCTCGGTGGGCGTCCACTCGGTGTAGCCGTTGTTCTCGCAGGCGAAGATCACCGGCAGCTTCCAGATGGCCGCGAGGTTCATCGCCTCGAAGAACACGCCCTGGTTGGACGCGCCATCGCCGAAGAATGTCACGGTGACGTTGTCCCGGCCGAGCTGCTTGTCACCGAAGGCCGCGCCGGTGCCGATCGGGATCCCGCCACCCACGATGCCGTTGGTGCCGATGATGCCGAGGCCGAAGTCGACGATGTGCATCGAGCCGCCTTTGCCTCGACAGTAGCCGCTGACCCGGCCGAAAAGCTCGGCCATCATCCGGTCCACCTGGGCGCCTTTGGCGATCAGGTGACCGTGGCCGCGATGGGTGGAAGTGATGCGGTCGTCGGCCCTCAGAGCCGAGCAGAGACCGACCGCGACGGCCTCCTCTCCGATGTACAGGTGCACGAAGCCGGGGAGCTTTCCACGCTTGAACAGCGCGGCCAGCTTCTCCTCGAATCGGCGGATGCGGACCATCCTGCGGTACATGTCGAGCAACTCGGTGCTCTGGATCTCGGGAGCAGTCAAGGTCACCACTAGCCTCCGGGGCTGCGCGCGTGTTTCGTCTGAGACTTTGTATACGTTATTCTTTCATCTGGCAAGGGAGGCAGCATGGCGAATGCCGGAGAACTTCTCGCGGGATGTGGCGCCGTGATCACCGGAGGCGCGCGAGGCATCGGGCTCACTGTTGGCGAGCGCTTCGTGGCCGCCGGGGCGGGTGTGGTGCTCGCCGACATCGATGCGGACGGAGCCCGCCGCGAGGCCAACCGCCTCAGCGAGGGCTGCGCGGCTCCGGTGCTCGGCGCCGCGGTCGATGTGACCGACGAGGCCTCGGTCGCAGTGCTGGTCGAGGAGGCCGTGAGCGGCCTGGGTCATGTCGACGTTGTCGTGATCAATGCGGGCATCCTGCACCTCGCCCCGGTCCTCGACACCGACCTCGATGCCTGGCGCCGGGTGCTCGAGGTCAACCTGACCGGAGCGTTCGTGACCGCGCGCGCGTTCGGCCGGCTGATGATCGACCAGGGTCGTGGCGGGCGGGTGATCATGTCGTCATCGCTGTTCGGCCTGCGCGGGGGCCGGGACAACGGCGCCTATTCGGCCACGAAGTTCGGCATGGTAGGACTGGCGCAGTGCCTGGCCGCGGAGTGGGCATCGCACGGGATCACGGTCAATTCGGTTTGCCCCGGTCAGGTCGACACCCCGATGATGCAGCAGCTGTTCCGTGACCGGGCGGCGTCGCGTGGCACTACGGAGGAGACGGTGGCAACCGAGCTGCTCGCCAAGATCCCGATGGGGCGCCTGGCCGACCCGGCGGAGATCGCCGACGTCTACGTCTTCCTCGCCTCCCAGTTGAGCCGGTACGTCACCGGGCAGGCGTTGGTCGCCGATGGCGGCTGGCAGATCTCGTGACGATCGCACCGGACGGCCGCAAGCTGCTGCGCCTCGAGGTCCGCAACAGCGAGACGCCGATCGAGAAGAAGCCGTCCTGGATCAGGACGCGGGCGAACATGGGCCCGGAGTACACCGAGCTGAAGTCGCTGGTGAAGCGCGAGGGCCTGCACACGGTGTGCGAGGCGGCCGGCTGCCCCAACATCTTCGAGTGCTGGGAGGACCGCGAGGCCACCTTCCTCATCGGCGGCGACCAGTGCACCCGGCGCTGCGACTTCTGCCAGATCGACACCGGCAAGCCCGAGCCGCTCGACCGTGACGAGCCGCGCCGGGTCGCCGAGTCGGTGCAGGCGATGGGGCTGCGCTACGCCACCATCACCGGCGTCGCCCGCGACGACCTGCCCGACGGCGGCGCATGGCTCTACGCCGAGGCGGTGCGCCAGATCCACGCGCTGAACCCGGGCGCCGGCGTCGAGAACCTCATCCCCGACTTCAACGGCAAGCCCGACCTGCTGCGCGAGGTGTTCGAGTCGCGACCCGAGGTCCTGGCGCACAACGTCGAGACCGTGCCGCGCATATTCAAGCGCATCCGGCCGGCGTTCACCTACGGGCGGTCGCTGGACGTGATCACCCAGGCCCGTGGCTTCGGGCTGGTGACGAAGTCGAACCTCATCCTGGGGATGGGCGAGGAGCGGTCGGAGGTGAGCCAGGCGCTGCGCGACCTGCACGCCGCGGGCTGCGAGCTGATCACCATCACGCAGTACCTCCGCCCGTCGGCGCGGCACCACCCGGTCACCCGGTGGGTCAAGCCGGAGGAGTTCGTCGAGCTGCAGGCCGAGGCGGAGCAGGTCGGCTTCGCCGGCGTCCTGTCCGGGCCGCTGGTGCGCTCGTCGTACCGCGCCGGCCGGCTCTACCAGCAGGCGATCAAGACGCGCGATCCCTAGGAGACGGCCCTCTTGCGCTGCGCGGTCAGCAGCCGGTGGACCGCCCGGCCGGTCTCCTCGATGTGGAGCGTAGAGACCGCCTGCGCCTTGTCGGCGTCCTGCTTCTTGATGGCCGCCAGCAGCTGCTTGTGAGTCTGGACCCAGTTGCGCCCGAGGTCGTCAGCGACCGTCGCGAAGTAGAACCGGGCCCGCTTCTCCAAGCTTGCTAGCGTCGATTCCAGTACCGAGTTGTGAGCGGCCCGGCGGACGGTGGCGTAGAAGCGCTCGCTGAGGTCGGACAGCGCGGCGTCGTCGTCCCTCTCGACGGCCTGGCGGCTCAGCTCGACAATGCTGGTCAGCTCCGCGAGATCCTCGGTGGTACGGCGTTCCGCGGCCCGGTGCGCAACGTGCCCCTCAAGCACCGTTCGGACATCGAACAAGGCGGTGAGCTCCTCCTCCGAGCGCTCAGATACGTACACCCCGTACCTGGGCCTTATGGTCACCCAACCCGCTGCCTCCAGCGAACGGAGCGCTTCACGTACCGGAATCCGACTCACCCCGTAGTGGGTTGCCAACGCCTCAGCCCGCAACCGCTCGCCGGGCTCCAAGACGCCACTGATGATGGCTTCCTCGAGAATGTTGCTGATCTGCGTCGGAAGGTCGGTGCCTCCCAGCGACTGTGGGAGCCCGGGCACGGACGCCGCGGGGTCGGGCTTGGCCTGACGAACTGCCATGGTTCCCCCAGGGGTTGCGGACAAGGCCGTCGGGCGCGTGGACCGTGGCGATTGCAGTGGATGTTTCGCATACACTATACAGAACGACTATCAATGCGAGGGACGTTCCGCCGTCATGGCGGCCTCGCACTCCGGCGACCGAGGTCGACGATCCGAGGAGCGCGTCCATGCCTACTGACACAGGACCAGGGAGCGTCGCTCAGCGCGACAGGGCCTCAGCATGACGGACGTTCCGGGTGCGGTCCGCACCCCCCGAGCGGAGCCTCGCGCGATGCACTGCCTGAGTTTTGGCTACGAGCCGATACCCGAGAGCGTGTCAGTCCGGGGAGGAAGCCCCGACACGTTTCTACTCGAACCTGTGACAGGTGCCGCAATTGTCTATGACGAGGGCTGGGTGTTGATTGACACCGGTTTCAACGTCGAGACGGTGCGGGACCCGGCACGGCGACGCGCTCACTACAACTACGACAGTTACACCGCCATCGTGCCGCCGGGTGACCCGCTGGTCGACCAGATGGCGATCCTCGGCTTGCGATGGGACAACTTGCTCTTCGCGGCGATCAGCCATCTCCATTGCGACCACTCGGGAGGCATTCACCACCTGGCAGGCGGTCCACCCGTCGTGATCCAGGAGCGGGAGCTGGACTTCGGCTTGTCGGAGGCCGGACTCGAACACGCCTACTTCCGGGACGACTACGACGTCGAAGGGGTGCGCTGGCAGCTCATCGACGGAGCCGCCGAGCTGGCGCCGGGCCTGCACGCGATTCCGACCTTCGGCCACACCCCGGGCCACACGTCCTTCCAGGTGACCCTCCCGGAGGCCGGGACCGTGGTCCTCGCTTGTGACGCGGCGGACCTGCGCGAGAACATTGATCGACCGATCGCCTGCGGCACCACCACGCATCCCGATCTGGAGCCTGCCGCACAGCAGGCAGCGGAACTACTGAACGGCTTGGATGCCCGTGAGGGCTGGTCGGTGTGGCCGGGTCACGACCCGTCGTTCTGGGCGACTCGGCGCCGGCCGCCGAACGTGTATCGGTGAGGCGACTCAGGTCCGGAGGCTGATTGCGTCGGTAGGCGCGGCCCGTTGACGCGCTGGGAAAGACTAAATACATTATCCAACATGACCGCTCGAGGCAATCCGATGAGGCAACCCCCAGATGCGGCGCCCACGGCGTCGGACAAGTTCACCTTCGGCCTCTGGACGGTGGGCTGGCAGGCTCGCGACCCCTTCGGTGACGCCACCCGGGCGCCGATCGACCCGGTCGAGACCGTGCACCAGCTGGCCGGCATGGGTGCCTACGGCGTGACGTTCCACGACGAGGACCTGATCCCGTTCGGCAGCGACGACACGTCCCGCGACGAGCACATCAAGCGGTTCCGCGCGGCGCTGGACGAGACCGGGCTGGCGGTGCCGATGGTCACCACGAACCTGTTCACCCACCCGGTGTTCAAGGACGGCGGCTTCACCAGCAACGACCGGTCGATCCGCCGCTACGCGCTACGCAAGGTGATGCGCAACATGGACCTCGCCGCGGAGCTGGGCGCCGAGACCTACGTGTTCTGGGGTGGTCGCGAGGGTTCGGAGACCGACGCGGCCAAGGACGTGCGGGCGGCGCTGGACCGCTACCGCGAGGGCCTCGACCTGCTCGCGCAGTACAGCATCGACCGGGGCTACCGGCTGCGTTTCGCGGTCGAGCCCAAGCCCAACGAGCCGCGCGGCGACATCCTGCTGCCGACGGTCGGCCACGCGCTGGCGTTCATCTCCACCCTCGAGCACGCCGACATGGTCGGGGTGAACCCCGAGGTGGGCCACGAGCAGATGTCGAACCTCAACTTCGTGCACGCCATCTCGCAGGCGCTGTGGCAGGGCAAGCTCTTCCACATCGACCTCAACGGCCAGCACGGGCCGAAGTTCGACCAGGACCTCGTGTTCGGACACGGCGACCTGCTCAGCGCCTTCTTCCTGGTCGACCTGCTGGAGAACGGCGGCCCGGCCGGCGCGCCGGCGTACGACGGGCCGCGGCACTTCGACTACAAGCCGATGCGCACAGAGGACCTCGACGGCGTCTGGGCCTCGGCGGCGGCCAACATGCGCACCTACCTGCTGCTCAAGGAGCGTGCGAAGGCCTTCCGGGCCGACCCCGAGGTGCAGGCGGCGCTGGAGGCGTCGAAGGTCGCCGAGCTGTCGGAGCCGACGCTGGCCGCGGGGGAGTCCTACGACGACCTGCTGGCCGACGCCTCGGCGTACGAGACATTCGACGCCGACGCGGTGGCCTCCCGCGGCTACGGCTTCGGCCGGCTCGACCAGCTCGCCGTCGAGCACGTCCTGGGCGCCCGCTGAGCGGCTCCATCCGCCGGCACCGGCTGTCCCGACCGCGTTGAGCGTCCGGCCGGGATCAGGGTCCTCTCGCTCGGCCCCGCCTCAGCCACTCGATCGAGGAGCCCATGACAGACACCCACGTGCTGGTGCCGTTTCTCGGCCGTCCCACTCCGGTCGAACTGGTGGCCCGCCTGGACCGGCTGGAGGTCCAAGGCTCAAGCGTCGTGATGACGTGTGGGACCGAACGCCACGAGCCAGAGCTGCAGGACTACTACGGCACCGTCTGCGAGACCGTGTTCAAGTGGCCGGAGGTGGGGCGCCCCGCCACGGTGCGGGCTGACTTCTGGGCCCCGAACGTGGTCCGCCTGCGTTACGCGCCGGGGGCGTCAGTCCCGCAGACCCCGGTTCCGCCGCTGGTCGGCGGGACCGGCGCGATCAGCCCGATGGTGGTCGGCAGCCCGGAGGCATCGGTCGACCTTGAGGTCCACGAGGACGTCGACCGCGTGACCGTGCGGACGTCAGCCATGGAGCTGACGATCGAGCGCGAACCGTGGCGCCTGGTGCTCCGCGACCTGGACGCCAAGGTGCTGTGGTCGACCAGGCCCACCGACATCGAGGGGCTACGCAGGCCGCGCAACCAGTGGAACCCGCCCGAGCAACGGTGGATCTTCCTGCACCGTTACGCATACCCGCTCGGCTGCACCGTCGACGGCGATCGTCGCGCGGCTTTCGCGTCCTTCGACCTGCGTCACGACGAGCACGTCGTCGGGTTCGGAGAGTCCTTCGGGCGGCTCGACAAGATCGGCAGTACGCAGATGCTGTGGCTGCAGGAGGCCTTCGGCAACTCCAGCCCGGCCTCGTACAAGCAGGTGCCCTTCTACCTGTCCAACCATGGGCATGCTGTGTTTGTCCACACCTCGAACGCGGTGCGGTACGACGTCGGTTCGCGGGAGCACTCAGCGATCTCGGTCACCGTCGAGGACACCGAGGCGCTGGACTGGTTCGTGCTCGCCGGTCCGCCAGGCAAGGTCCTGGCCGGCTACACCGCCTTGACGGGTGAGCCGGTGGTTCCGCCGCCGTGGTCGTTCGGTTTCTGGCTCGGACGGATCACCTACAGCAGCCAGGCGGAGGTCGAGCGCGCTGCCGCGGAGCTTCGGCAGCGGCGGATCCCCAGCGATGTGATCCATATCGACACCGGCTGGTTCGCCAAGGACTACACCTGCGACCTCACCTTCTCGCCGGAGAGGTTTCCCGACCCCGCCGCTATGACCGCCCGGCTGCGCGCCCAGGGGTTCCGCGTCTGCCTGTGGCAGTGGCCCAACTACAACGTGGCAAGCCCGCTGTTCGACGAAGGCGTGGCCGGCGGGCACCTGGCCAAGCGGAGCAGCGGACACACCTACACCTTCGCCGGTGGGTACGGCGAGGACGCGGGGTTCATCGACTTCTCCGAGCCGGCGGCGGTGGCCTGGTACCAGCGCAAGCTCACGGCCTTGTTCGAGCTGGGTGTCTCCTCGATCAAGGCAGACTACGGCGAGGGTGCGCCGCCGACGGCACGCTATGCCGGGATAGCGCGCGAGTCGATGCACAACCTCTACCCGCTGCTCTACCAGGACGCGGTGTGGCAGGCCACCCAGCGGGCCGTGGGCGAAGACGAGGCCGTGCTGTGGGCGCGGGCCGGCTGGGCCGGGTCGCAACGCTACCCGGTGCACTGGAGCGGCGACGGGGTCGCCCGGTTCGAGGACCTTCCCGGGGTGTTGCGCGGGATGCTGTCCATCGGGCTGTCCGGCTTCTGCTTCTACAGCCATGACGTCGGTGGCTTCTCGGGCAATCCGAGTCCGGAGCTGTACATCCGCTGGCTCCAGTTGGGCGCCTTCTCCTCGCACGTCCGCGCCCACGGCTCGCCACCGCGCGAGCCGTGGGCATACGGGCAGCAGGTCGAGGACCTCACCCGGCGCTACCTGGAGCTGCGCTACCGGCTGCTGCCGTACCTCTGGACCGCTGCGGTCCAGGGAGCGGCCCAGTCGCTTCCGGTGGCCCGACCGCTGCTGCTGGCCCACCCCGACGACCCGACCTGCTGGACGGTCGACGACGTCTACCTGTTCGGGCCTGACCTCCTGGTGGCGCCCGTCATGGCCGCGGGAGCCGTCCGTCGCTTTGTTTACCTTCCCGCCGGCCGGTGGTGGAACTTCTGGACCGGCGTTCCGTGGGAAGGCGGACGTCATGTCGAGGTGGATGCCCCGCTGGATGTGCTCCCCATCTTCGTACGTGACGGGGCTGTCATCCCGATGGGCCCAGTTCAGCAGCATGTGGGGGAGACCGCGTGCGATCCACTCGAGCTGCATGTGTGGGGAAAGGCGGGGTCCGGCACCAAGACGGTCCTCCTCAGCCGGGCCGACCGGGTACAGCTGACGTGGCGGGAGCTGCCGGGGGGCGTCCTCGACATGACTGCGGCAGGAGCGCCGGGTCAGGTCCGGGTGGTGCACCGGGTTGGCCCGGGCCAGGTGCGCCGATGGTCGCTCACCCAGGAATGAAAAATGCTGAGGGTGCCCGCGGGTCACATGATGGACACGGTTTGCAGAAACTGTTGACGTGACCGTATGTAGTATACAGAATATTGCTACTCCCGAACGCTCGGGACGGCCTTCTCCGTGCTGCTACCGCACGGAGACCTAGACCCGGAGGCGACATGGCTCGCACCCTTCTCTCTCGTTCCGGCGCCGCCGTACTCGCTGTCGGCCTGGTGTTGGGCGTGGCTGCCTGCGGCGGGGGGCAAGCGAGCCCCGGAAGTGGAAAGGCCGCCTCCGGGGAACTCAAGGGCACCCTGAGGATCCTTCACTACTACGACGAGGGAGCGGGTGGGCTCACGGCGTTCATCAAGACCTGGGAGCAACGCTTCGAGAAGAAGCACCCTAAGGTCGATGTGAAGTTCGAGTATGTGCCCTACGACCAGATGCAGCAGAAGGTCATCTCGGCCGCGGCCGCCGGGAAGGGCTGGGACCTCATCATGCCCGCCAGCGTCTGGATGCCGGAGATGGTCAAGTCCGGCGCACTGCGACCCATCGATGGGTACTGGAAGCAGTCGGCCGACCGGACCCAGTTCCCGGACAACACGCAGGGCGCGGGGGTCCTGCAGGGTAAGCGCTATGCCGTGCAGGCCTACACCAACGTCGAGGGCATCTTCTACAACAAGACCATCCTCGACAAGATCGGCGCCGCCGTGCCGACCAGCCTCGACGAGCTCCAGGCGGCCATGGCCAAGGCTAAGTCCGCGGGTTACAACGCCTTCACCACCGCGGCTCCGCCCGGCGCGGGTGGGGAGTTCAACGCCGTCCCGTGGTTGGCCAGCAACGGCTGGACCTACGAGCAGCCGGACGCGGCGGGCGCCGCCGAGGTGCTGGACCGCCTGCAGACGTGGCGCGACGCCAAGTACTTCTCACCCAACGACGCCTCGGGTTTCGTTGCCGAGAAGAACTTTTCGACCGGCAAGTACGCGTTCGCTCAGGGCGGCAACTGGAACCTGGGCAGTTTCAAGACCGACCTCGACTTCACCTGGGGAGCCGCCGTGATCAAGGGGATCGACAAGTCCTTGCTCGGCGGAGAGATCATCGCGATGGGCTCCAAGGCGACCAACCCGGACCTGGCCTGGGCCTTCGTCGAGGAGACCTTCCTGTCCAAGCAGGGTGGCCTGGATGCGGCCGCCGCCGGCTCGATCCCGCTGCGTGCAGACGTGGCCCAAGACCCGATCGTGACCAAGGACCCCAACCTCGCCGCGTTCGCCACCATCGCCGGCGGTTCGATCGCCAACCCCATCAACCCCAACACCGGCAAGATCTCCGACGTTGTGGGGGCAGCATGGAACGAGTTCGTCGCCGGCACCATTGATGCGACCGAGGCCCTGAAGCGCATCGAGCAGGGAGTTCCGCCCCTGATGGGGAGCTGAACCGGACTCAGTTGCGGCCGAGAACGAATGAGGTGCACCAGAAATGGTCTCTCGCCGTGAGCGCCCTAACCGGGAGCCGGGCAGTCCGCCACCACCGGGTGCCACCGCGGCCAGGCCCGGGATGACCCGGGCGTGGCCGCGTGGTGGGCGCTCGATGCTCTCGACGTCGAACGACCGTCGGCGTCTGTTCTGGGCAGCACCTGCCCTCGGCTACCTCGCGTTCTTCTTCCTCTATCCACTCTGGCTCCTGGTCGACACCAGTGTCCGAGAAGTCTCGCTGGGTACCGCCGGTCAGCGGGGGAACCCTTTGGTCGGCGCCAGCAACTACCGTTCCGTGTTGGCCGACCATGCCTTCCTGGGCGCCATCCCCCGCACTTTCCTGTTCTTGCTCGCGACGGTAGCCATCCAGCTGGTGCTCGGCATGTGCCTCGCCCTGGTGCTCAACCAGCGGTTCCGCCTCCTCAGCGTGCCGCGGTTCCTCGTCTACTTCGTCTGGCTGCTCCCCCCCGTGGTCAGCGGGGCGGTCTGGAAGTTCGCCCTGGACGGCAGTGAGCAGGGCGCGGTCAACGCCATGCTCCTGCGCACCGGCATCGTCCACGAACCCGTCCTGTTCCTCACCCAGCCGACGCTTGCGATGGGCCTCATCGCCTTCGTCACGGCCTGGGCAGGCGTCCCCTTCGTGGCGATCGTGCTCACCGCCGCGCTGAAGGACGTGCCCGAAGAGCTGTATGAGGCGGCGAAGGTCGACGGCGCCGGACCCTGGCGGCGCTTCCGCAGCGTGGCCCTGCCGTCCATGGCGTCCACGATCGGCATTCTGTCCTCGCTGCTCATCATCTACAGCTTCAAGGCGTTCGACTACATCTTCATCATGACCCAAGGTGGTCCGGGCACGTCGACGGCCACGGTGCCCTTCCTGGCCTACGTCGTGTCCTTTACCCAGTTCGACTTCGGCCTGGGCTCGGCCATCGGCGTCATGTCGGTCTTGTTCGCCCTGCTCTGCGCGTCGCCCTACATCATCCGCACTTGGAAGGAGCGCCCGTCATGAGCGTCCTCGTAACCCGCCGCAGCCGGGCCCGCCCTCACCGGCCCGTGGAGAGCCGCGGCGGGGGCCAGGCCAGGGACGACAGGTCCTGGCGTCGGGCCGGCGTGGTGTTCTTGGTTCTAATCTGCCTCGGCTACGGCCTGCCCTTGTTCTGGATGTTGGCCACCTCGCTCAAGCGCACGCGAGACATGGCAGACGGGTCGTGGCTGCCCAGTCACCCGACGTTTGACGCTTACCTGAGCTTCTTTGCCTCGGACTTCTGGCCCGCATTGGTCAACTCGCTGCAGCTGAGCCTCACCACGACCGTCCTGTCCTTGGCTCTGGCCGTGCCAGCCGCCTACGGCCTCTCCCGGTCGCGCAACAGGTTGGTGACCCCGGCCCTGGTGTTGCTGCTGGTGGTGCAGATGATCCCGACCTCGGCGACGTTTATTCCCCTGTTCCGACTTCTCGCCGAGCTGGGGCTGGTGAACACGCTGTGGGGCGTGGCGCTGGCGCAGACCACCCTGTTCTTGCCGTTCGCCGTGCTCATCTTGCGCCCCGCGTTCGAGGGCATCCCGCCCGAGCTGGAAGAAGCCGCGCTCCTGGACGGGGCCGGCCGGTTCCGTTACCTCGCGCAGATCGCCGTCCCCCTGCTGCGCAACAGCATCATCGTGACGACGGCGATCGTCCTGATCTCCAGCTGGGGCGAGCTCGTCTACCCGTTGACCTTCCTGCTCGACCAGGAGAAGTATCCGCTCAGCGTCTACATCGCGCAGTCGGTCGGCCGGTTCAACAACACCTGGAACCTGCTCATGAGCGTGTCGGTCATGGCGAGCCTCCCAGTGCTGGCCGTGGTTCTCGCCGCGCAACGCAAGCTGGCCAGCGGGGTAACCCTCGGCGCGGTCAAGTGAACAGCCGGTGGCTACGGGAAGAGGCGCGGGCAGATCCGGGGGTCGGCGTAGTCGGGGTGCCCGTCGGATGTCCGTCGGACCAGCGAGTCGCTTCTGTGGTAGCCCGGCTGCCCGGCGGGGTCGGTCGACTCGACCCAGTGGTTGTCCCCGGGCTGTAGGTGGATGGCCATCGAGCGACGAGGGCGGTCCGAGAGGTTGGGGCGGCTGCCGTGAACGGTCCGGCAATGGTGGAAGGTCACGTCGCCCCGCTTGAGCTGCGGCGAGACGAAGCGCACCTCCCCGTAGCCCGCGAGCCGGGCTTCCTGGTCGGCCATGTCCTTCTCGAAGAAGCCGATGCCCTCTGGCATCGACCACTGGTGGCTGCCCGGGACGAACGTCACCACACCGACGGTCGCGTCGACGTCGTGGAACGGCACCCAGCAGGTCAGCATCTCCTCGCTGCTGCAGGTGCCCCAGTATTGCCGGTCGGTGTGCCAGCCGACCTTGGCCTCGTCGCTGTCGAGGCCGGCAGGCTTGTAGAGGAGCTGGTCGTGCCAGAGCCTGATCTCGGCGGCGCCCGACAGTTCAGCAGCGAAGGCCCCGATCGCGGGATGGGTGACCAGGGTGGCGAGGTCGCCGACCATCCGGGACGTGTAGTCGTTCTTGCGGAGCACGTCACCGTGTGCGGGTACCCAGTCGTACTCGTCGAACCGGGTGCGCCCCGGAAACGGCGCGTCGAGGTCGCCGGCGTAATAGCGCTCCATGCCGCGCTCGGCGGCGTCCAGTACCTCTGCGGGGACCAAGTCGCGAACGACGAGGAAGCCATCGCGCCGGTAGGTCTCGAGCTCGTCGGTGGTCGGTTGACGGATGACGCCCGGTCGGGCGGAGGGTGAGGTCATGTCGGCAACGCTAGGCAGTCCCCGGTCGGAAGACGCGTCTGATCAACGGCACTTCGCGACAGATCCTCGGTTCGACGAGGGTTGGCGGCTGTGGCTGCCCGACGGCCTCGACACCGGCGTGCACGCCGAGACGCCGGGCCAGCCCAGCGGGCTGCGCCACGCGGGGGAAAACTGGACCAAACCCTCGCTGTGCATACAGCCGCACGTCCACGACACCTGGGAACTCTATCTCCAGCTGCACGGGACGAGCCGTTGGCTCGTGGGCGACCGGGTCTTGGGCCTTGCGCCCGGATGGGTCGTCGCGGTGCCACCCGCCGTCGTCCACGGCCACGACCCGGCAGCCGGACGCCAGCGGCGGCACCACTACGCCTATGCGGGCTTTGACGCCGGAGCTGTCGGCCGCCGGGTGCCTGAGCTCGGGGCGGTCTGGCGAGGCGGCAAGGTGCTGGTGAGCGCGCAGGGCTGGTCACTGCCACCGGCCTTCCGCGCACTGGTGCGCGAGATCGCCCACGATCGGCCCCTCGGTGACCTGGCCTTGCCGGCCGCACTGGACCTGCTTCTAGTCGAGGCCGTCCGGGTGCTCCACTCGCCGGGCGATGTGGCCCCCCGGATGCCGAAACACCCTGCGGTGGCGCGGGCCAAGGCCCTGCTCGACGAGGACCTCGCCCGGTCCTGGACACTCACGGCACTGGCCGCGGCGGTGGGTCTGTCCCGGGCCCATCTGAGCGAGTTGTTCGCCGCGGAGGTGGGGCAGCCGCCCTACACCTACCTGCTCGAACGCCGCGTCGAGCGGGCCGCCCACCTTCTCGCCGTGACAAGCCGGGGCGTCGGCGAGATCGCGGCCGACGTCGGGTTCGCCTCCGGGTCGTCGTTGGCGCGCGTATTCCGCTCGGTGCACGGCATTCCCCCGGCCCGGTGGCGACGCGACGC
>JBBRVU010000005.1:0-69472 GCA_038246575.1 Actinomycetes bacterium
AAGCTCGACCTGCTGCACCGTCGGCTGGTGCGAACGGGGTGAGCCGGCCGTCGGCCGTCGCCCATGTCCTCACCGCGTGGTGACTGCTGCTATTGCGTCAGTGGAAACGTGGCCGTGATCATCGGAAGTGCGGGAGAGCCACTTCTGCATATCACTCCCAGCCCTCGTGCCATTGATTCGAGTTGATATTCACGCCAAAGCCGTCGATTTGCTGGAAGCGTACCGCTCCATCGACCGTGAGTGTGACCGCGGTCTGCCCCGCCGCGGTGTGTGTCGAGTGTGGCACGAGGAACAGCACCAGGATGCCGGCGAACGCCAGGCACCGCTCGATGACGTGGCGAGTCCGTCCCATGTGGCAGGTGCGCGTCGTCGTCCGTGCACGAGCGGGTGGCGTCGGGCACGGTGAGGAGCGGCCATGACGCGTGGTGCGCGGCATTGTAGTCTGCGCCTTCGCGATGTGGTGAACACGGATGAGGCAGCTGAGTGCCGAGATGCCGCGGCGTCGGGGCCGGTCGGACGTCAATATCCGTCGGCATGTTCCCATGATATCCGGCGGCGCTTGTCACCACGGGTTCATCGAGGTGCAAGGAGGTGCGGGTGGCGTGCTGAATGCAGAGGCGGCGCGCATACGCCGAGTGCACCTCTACGACCGTGACACCGCACGCTGCTCGTGTTGCTTCCGCCGCCCGTACGGGGTCAGGCCCCGCGGCTTGTACACCGACAGTGTCGTGGCCACGAGCAACAGCAGCAGGGCGGCGCCGGCGTGGAGCACGGGGGATGGACTTCTCAGCCCGCCTAGATCGCCACTGGACGATGCCGTCTGTGCCGCGACGCCTGCGAGGTAGCTAAGTGTCTGCATGTACATTAGCAAAGTGACGGTGGCAAAGACGTTTATCAGGAGCTTTATCAGGACCCAGTAGTGGCAGAACAGGCCCCACCTGGTACCCAGTGACTGGACAAGCCCAGTGAGCAGCGAGGCGAGGCTCAACGGGACGAGGACGAACCAGCCGATCAACTCCATCGCGAGATAGGCGGCTTGCACCAGCTGAGCATCCTGGCTGGTCAGACCGGCGACCGCGAGAGCGAGGAAGCCAGCGACGGCGCCAAGCCAGCCGACCGAGGACGTGACATGCGCGGTGAGCGTGAACCTGCGAAGGTGGGGTGTCATGGTCATGGCTGTTGCACGCCCTGTTCTGTGACGCTGAAGGGCGCTGTGTGGCCACCACGGTCACCAGATGGTGTGTGGCGACCAGGACCGTGGCCCCCACCACCGCCGGTGAGCATCATGATGACAACTAGCAGGACCAGGACGAGGGCGATGAGCCCAAACACCTTCACCCAGTGTGGTGTGGCGGTGGTCAATTCGCGGTCGAGTCCCATGCCGATGTCGTCGCCGGTGTCGGGGTAGGGGGGCAGGTCAGCCATGTGCATGTCCCCTGTCGCGCGTGGTTGTCACGGTCACCGTGACGGCGATATTTTACGAGACAGTATGTCTGCTGTCAAATCAGATTGTATCGATATCACCGTCACGTATACTGGGGTGATGCCGAAGCTGTGGAACGAGACGATCAAGGCGCACCGTGCGGCGGTGCGCGACGCCATCCTGGACACCACTGTGGCGCTGGTGGCCGCGCACGGACTGGCGGCAGTGACGATGTCGCAGATCGCCGAGGAGACCGGCATCGGACGTGCGACGCTGTACAAGTACTTCTCAGGCGTCGAGGCGATCCTGGTCGCCTGGCACGAACGTCAGGTCACCGCCCACTTCGCATATCTCGCCGAGGTTGGTGAACAGGCTGGCGACGCTGGTGCGCGGCTGGCAGCGGTGCTTCAGGCCTATGCGCTCATTGCCTACGAGCACCACGGCACCGAACTCGCGGCGCTCGTGCATCGAGGTGCGCACGTCGCCCGTGCGCAGCAGCAGCTCAGCGCCCTCATCCGAGACCTGCTGACCGAGGGCGCGGAGACTGGCAAACTCCGGGATGATGTCCCGCCTGACGAACTCGCGAACTACTGCCTCCATGCCCTCACCGCGGCCAGCAGCCTGCCGTCCACGGCTGCGGTCCGCCGGCTCGTCACGGTCACGCTAGCTGGGTTGCGTCCCCCGCAATGACTCGCTCTGATGCCGCTGGAGCCGCAAGTCCTCCTCCGCGGACGGGGAGGCGGCGTTCGAAGAACAGACCACTCCCCGTCACCGTGTGCCGGTCATCGCAGCCGCTCCTGTGGGAGCCCGCCACGGGCAATCGAACCCTCCGCTACGAGCCGGTCATGCTGCTGTTATGGTCGTGTATCGGTCAGCCTCGGGTCTCGGTAGTGGAGCTGCCAGTTGCGCCCACCATCGCGGGAGACGTAGATTCCACCTGATTGAAGCGCGGCATAGAGAACGTTGTCGGCTGCCAGTAGCGCAGCAGGCGGCCCGGCCAGGGCGCCCTGCTGCTGCCAGGTCATCCCCACATCAGCGCTCCGGTACACCGCACCGGTCAGCATCACGCCCCAGAGCGTGTCGGGGGTCTCCCAGGCGAGGAGGCTGAGGACGGGCGCGTCCAGCAGCTCCCATGTGCGTCCCCCATCACTGCTGCGCAGGAGGCCGGTCGGACCGGTTGCGAGCAGCAGTCCGGGCTCAGCCGGGCTGACGACGAAGTCGTGGAGCGGGATTCTACTGCGGGTGTCCCAGGCCTTGCGGTCCTCGCTGACGATAAGCGTACCGGCAGTGCTGTTGTACGCGTATATGCGGCCGTGGAGTGCACGAATGGCGTGGAGGTCGGCTAGGCCGCGGAGCGACAGGGGACGCCACGTTCGCCCCGCGTCCGTGCTCTCCAGAAGTCCAAGGAGGGGCGGCAGGTGCGATTGGCGCATCTCCTCCAAATCGGGATGCCCACTGGCCAGAAAGCGGTCGGGCCCGGTCACGGTGAAGCCCATGGTGTCCTGATAGCGGTCCGCCGCCCGTTGCGCCGTGCCATCGGCGAGGATGTGGAAGAGGCCGGTGTGGGTGGCAGCGTAGAGCGTGCCGTCTTTGGGGTTGAGACCGAGTCCGTGTACATGCACGACGCCCAGTTCATCCCCGAGGTCCACGCCCTCGGGCACGCGGTCGGTATCTCGCCGGATCGCCCATCCGGCGCCGATAACCAGGAAGACGGCAGCGAGCCCGCCGGCAATCCAAGGCCACCACTGCCGTGACCCGTGTTTCATTGTTGCCATAGCCGTCCCTCAGCGTGCGACCTGCCGTGAAGACCTGACGGGGCCGACGTCGGGTCATAGGTTATGAGCGGGAGTCGTCACCGGGCTTTGCGCGCGGAATAGAGTGAGACCGTGCCCAACGCCGTGCGGAAGCGCGCCGACTCCAGCACTTCGCAGAAGCCGGCCAGATTCATCATCGCCGGCAGTTGCCCCTGGATGATGTCGCGCGTTTCCTCGAACCAGCGCACCACCCACGAAACCGTGAGCATCAGCGGGTCATGGGGTTTGCCGAAGTCGGCGATGTGCAATTCGCCGCCCGGCCGCAGCACCCGATAGGCCTCCTGCAGCGCCCGGTCCTTGTTCCTTCGGGTGAGGTGGTGGAGCACGAGGCTGGTCACCACCCGGTCGAAGGAGTCATCCGGGTAGGGGAGGGCAAACACCATCCCCTCGTCAAACTGCAGCTCCACGCCAGCAGCGGCTGCCTTGTCTCGGGCGATGGCCAAGACGTTGGGGTCACCGTCGGTGCCAACCATCTGGGCCCCCGGTTGAGTGGCCTTGATGCGCAGCATCAGCGTGCCGGTGCCGCAGCCGAGGTCGAGTACTCGTTGGCCAGCCATCACATGCATCTGCGCAACGAGGACCTGCTTGATAGTGGCTTCGCGCATCGTCAGCCGCAGGACCGGGTCATACAGCCGCGTGAGCCGGGCGAAGCGCAGGGCGGGGATGTAGTCGTGTTCGTCGGTCGTCATGGCCCTCCCCTCTGCGTCACACGCTCGCACTGGTCGCCCGTCGGCGTCTTCGCCAGCCCAGCCGGCGGCACCGGGCGGACTACTGCCCGTACCACTGCGCGCGCCACTGCCGCATCTGGGCAATCTCCCGTTCCTGGGCACTGATAATCGCGGCGGCCAGGTCCTTGACCGCCCGGTCCTTGGCCTTGCCCTCGACCTCCTTGGCGGATGTGATGGCGGACTCGTGGTGGGGAATCATGGCGTCGATGAAGGCCTTGTCGAAGGGTGGTGGGGCGCTCTGCAGTTTCTCGACATCGCCGGGGCCACTGCCGTGGCTCATTCCCGTGTCTGTGGCCTTGGGCGCCCTAGCGCTGAGGATGCGGCGCATCTGCTCGATTTCACGCTCCTGGTCGCGCGTGATGCTCTGCGCTAGCTCCCGCATCTCCGGGTGCTCCCCGCGCTGGAGGGCAACGTCAGCCATCCGCACCGCCGCTTCGTGATGCGGGATCATCTCGCGGAGAAAGTTGTCCTGAGCATCCCTATCACCTCCACAGGCCGCAAACACGATGGCGGACACCGCCAGCGCCACGAGCCAGGCGCTACGACAGACCCTCGTTCCGATCATGGTGTCCCTTCTCATCCGGCCGCCGTCCGTCGAGCCGCTGCGCTCGTCGCGCGGATTGTGTCACCGGCTACGCCACGCGGTAGTTCACCATCATGCCGGCGTCTTCATGCTCCAAGTTGTGGCAGTGGAAGGTATAGAGCTGCTCACCGCTGAAGGTGTGCGTGAAGTTGATCGCGAGCGTCACGGTCTCCCCGGGCCACACCAGCACCGTGTCCTTCCACCCGAGGTCGGTCGCTAGCCGCCCCTGCCCGCCCACCGCGAGGTCTGCCACCTGCCGTGGGCTGCCCCGCCGCTCTTGCACCTGGAACTGGAAGCCGTGGAGGTGCATCGGGTGCGGCATGCTGGCGGCCGCATTGGTGATCTCCCAGATCTCCGTGGCGTTGGCCTGCGAACGGAACAACTCGCGCTCCATCTCGAACTGCGCTCCATTGATCTGCCATTGCATACCCGACGCGGCCAACGTAATCGGGCGGACCGTCGCACCGGTTGTGTCGAGCGGTACGACGGTTGCGAGGTTCGTGGGCAGCGCCAGATCATACGGTACCCGCCGCCTCACCGTGAGCTTCAGCAGGTTGAACTCCGTCCCGTCCGGCAGGCGGGACTGCGCGTCGGCTCGGCCGTTGCCGCCCATCCCCCCGTGGCCAGCCATGCCACCCGACCCGCTACCGCTCATACCCTCCATCTCAGCGTGCATCGGGTCGAAGGTGTGGCTCGCCAAGAACACGACATCGCCCTCGTTCAGCCCGCGCAGGTCCACGAGGATATCCGCCCGCTCGGCCGGCCCGACGAACACCTCGGTCAGCTGCTGCGGCCGGGCGAGCAGGCCGCCGTCCGTGCCGACTAAGTGAAACGGTAGCCGGCCACCGCCCTTAATCACGATGAGCCGATACACGCGCGCGTTCGACCCATTCAGCACGCGGAACCGGTACAGGCGACTGTCTATATTCATCACCGGTCCAGGCATCCCATTGACGAGCACCACGTCGCCGAAGACCCCCTGGAACCCGTCCATCGCGGTTGATGGGTAGAGGAGGCTGCCGCGCGCCCCGAACAGGCGGTCCTGGATCAGCAGCGGGACGTCGGTCACGCCGAGCTCGAGGTCGAGGCTCTGCCTGAGGCGCTGCTCGTCCTCGTCCTCGACGATAAGCAGGCCCGCGAGGCCGTAATAGGTTTGCTTCGCCGTGGTGCCGTGGGCGTGCGGGTGATACCAGTACGTGCCGGAACGGTTCTGGACCTTGAAGCGGTAGTCGTACGTCTGCCCGTTACGGATCGCGTCGGACGGGTGGCCGTCGTTACGCCAGTCCACGTGCAGCCCGTGCCAGTGGGTGATTGTCGGCTCGTCGAGACCGTTCACCAGGCGCGTTGTGATGTCAGCACCCCGCTTCACCCGGAGCATAGGGTTGGTGTAGTTGCGTCCGTTTGCCCGCGCCTCGTACACGATCATGTCGGTCTGCGTGCCCTTCAGGATCGTCGTGGACTGGCGGCGCACGGTTAGATCGAACGGCTGAGCCGGCACGTCCAGGATGCCGAGCGGGCCGCCCTCGGCGCCGGGGAGCCGCAGCGGAACGGTGAAGTTCGTGACGATGCGGGGGTCGAGGGCGTCGTACTGGCGGGACGGCAACCTGGCGTTGTCGCCCTTGCCCCGGTCGATGACGCCGCAGGCGGAGAGCGCGGCGCTCGCCCCACCCGTCGCCGCGACGGACAGGAGGCCCGCATACCGAACCAATGTGCGCCGGCTGAAACTGTGCAACGTCTGCCAACCCTTCGAGTGCCCGTCCGGCCCGACACCGCGCCGCGCCAGGCTGAACCATGAACCTGACCACGCATCTTCTACGACATATCGTAGTATGTACCTGCAGGCGGATCAATGTGGCGCCTGCACGGGCGGCCGCGCCACGCCTAGCATGTGGCGATCGCAGAGCTCCTGGAGCGCACATCGGGCGCATACGGGGTCTCGGCAGGTACGGAGAGAATGCCTCTGCCATCCGTTGCAATTAATTGCATTCGCATGCAGTCGCAATGGTCTCATCAGCGGGAAGTTCGCGAGGTCGATGGGTCTGGCCAAGCGGGACGAGGCCCTGGCGTGCGTCACATCGTGAATCCGGAGGGAGTCCTGTGTGAGTGTCAGGCGCGGCACAGCCGTGCACGCCGCGCACGCGTCACGCTACAAGCGACACATGTGCGTGATGGGTGCAACGTTGACGGCGGCCAGTACCAGCAATGGGAGGGTGACGGCGCCGAACGTGAGGACACTCACCGCCACGCGGACACCGGGCAACGCCGGTCCGCCGCTCTCGCCAGGCGCGAGCAGGTGGTCGATGCGTTGCTCGGTCACCGACAGGCCGCCGACGGCCGCGCCGCGCAGGTCGAGCGTACCGTGGTGATAGCTCAGGATCTTATACAGGGCGCCCGCCATCCGCTCCGGGCCACCCTGACATTGAACAGCCGCGGCGTCAGCAGCGAACTCCTTCGCGGCGTCGTAGCGCGCCTGGAGGTCGCGCAGGACCGGGATGAAGAACAACGCGTGGGCGAGACCCCCCGTCACGAGCACCATAAGCGGATCACGCCGCTGCCGGTGGCAATCCTCGTGCAGGAAGACCGCTTCCAGCTCCTCCGTGCTCAGCAGATCGACCAGGGTCGTGCTGGTACAGATCCGCGGGTGAAGGGCGCCATGGGTGAACGCGAACGGATGGACCGAGCGCACCACATCCAGCCGGTCAGCTACACCGAGGCGCCTGGCCAGTTCCACGACCACCACCGGGTGCTCGGCGACCCGTGCAGTCAGCAGCTGCCGCACCTGCTGGCAGGTGCTGTGCCAGCGGCCAAGGACGTAACAACTGAACCGAACTCCTACTATCACGACTCCCATAAGGACCGCGACCGCGACACCCGCCACCACATCCTCCCAGTTCACTCGCACCGTATGGGAGCACAAGCCGGTAACCGAGTGATAGAGTGCACGTCCCGTGTCCCGCAACTCCGGTAGCGTCCGCCACAGCGCGGCAGCGGCCTGCACGAACAGCAGCAGGGCAACGGCCGCCATCAGGCGGACGGTGCTTCCGGCGCTCCTCACGCTGTTTCCCGCCCTTTCCTCGCGTCCCGCAGCCGGCGCATGCGCCCCGAATCGATGCGCTCCAGTGCTGCCGCGAACTGTGCAATGGCCAGATCCCCGAACTCGGTCACGAGGCTATGGACCATGCGCTGTGAGACCGCCGCGGCGAACTCCTCCGCCGTGCGCGCCGGCCGGTAGGTATACGACTTACCCGCGAGCCGCCGTTCGAACACACCCTTATCGGCCATCCGGCTCATCACGGTCATCACGGTGGTGTACGCAACCGGGTGGTCCGGCATGATATCGTCCACGACATCGCGGACGGTTGCCTCGCCCCGCTTCCAGACCGCCCGCAGAATGCGCATCTCAAGCGATCCGAGCGGCCAGCCGAGAACCTGGTCGCCGCCACATCCATCCATCGGATCTGTGTGCTCGCCGCTGCTCGCCATCGCGGGTCCTCGGGAGGGCGGGGTGGTCGCTGCTCTTCCGCACTCTACGAAGGGGATGGGCGCGGGTCAATTGCACCGGATGGTTACGGGTCCCCGCCGGTGCGCGGGCTCCCTGTACATCGTCACCGTACGCATCGGTACGGGTGGCGCCGCCCAGCTTGACCCGTCGTCTGACGGGTACTACGGTGTGTCGTAAATGCGCGTCATGCCACGGGTGACCGTGGCAACCTACGAGGCATAGGAGGAACCGCGGTGTGGTATTACACCTTTTATGCCGGACTCATCGCGGTGAGCGGGGCGCTCCTGTTCCAGGTGATCAGGCTACTCGCATCCACGATGGTACACCGAACCGTGGCGGCGACCGCGGCCGGGACCGTGACGGTCCTGGGGCCAGGAAGTGAGCCGCCGTGGGCGGGGCGGCTGTCCACCTTGCTCAGCCGTGCCGGGCTGGTATTTCTCACGCTGGCGCTACTCTTCCGCGTGGTCGCCACCGGCCGACCGCCGTATTCGAACATGTGGGAGTATCTCGTCGCCTTTGGCTGGGGCACGCTGCTGTTCTACACGATGTTCGAGCGCCGTTACCGCCAGGCCGCCGTGGGCTCCGTCGCGCTCTTGCTCGTTGCGACGTTGCTGGTTGTACCCGAACTCGTCTTCAGCTCGCGCATCTCGCCGCTGGTGCCGGCCCTGCAGAACAACCGTCTACTGGCGATCCACGTCGCGCTAATGCTGCTGTCATACAGCGTGCTGAGCGTCGCCTTCGTGGCCGCCGTGCTGTACCTGGTGCAGGCGCCGCGTGGCCGGCTGGCGGGGATACCGTCGCTCGACACCCTCGACGAGCTCGGCTACCGGGCGGTGATGATCGGCTTCCCGATGCTGGCAGCCGGGATCGCGCTGGGCGCCTACTGGGGCGGCATCGCCTGGGGGCGCTACTGGGGCTGGGATCCGAAGGAGACCACGGCGCTCGTCACCTTGCTCGTCTTCGCCGGCTACCTCCATGCGCGCAGTCTGGGCGGCTGGCGCGGACGGCGGTCAGCCTGGCTGATCGTGGCCGGGTTCGCGATGATCGTCTTCAACATTTTCGTCGTCAACTTCTGGATCGCGGGCCTGCACTCCTACGCGAACCCCTCGTGACACGGGTGCAGGCGGTATCCCCCGCGTTCCGGCCCGCCCCCGTTGCTCCCCGGGCGGCCACTAACCGGCTTCGGTGGAGAGGTACATGGCACATGTTGACAGCCTGCGCGGTAGCCTGCACCGGGCACGGAGCTTCGATCCCCTACACGCGCTCTGGCGCGCGCTCACCTCGGTGCGGGTCGCGATCTACCTGCTCGCCGCCGTGTCGCTGGCCGCGCTACTGGGGACGCTGATCCCGCAGGTCCCCATCCCGATGCGCGGCAACCCGGCGGCGGTCGCGGCGTGGGTCGAGTTCCAGAAGGGGGGGTTCGGCCCGTTCACCGCGCCGATGGAGCGGCTGGGGCTGTTCGATGTCTTTTCGACTGTCTGGTTCAATGCGCTGCTCGCGCTCCTGCTCGTGGCGGTCGCCGTCTGCACCGCCAACCGCGTTGCGCCCACCTGGCGGTCGGTCGCCCGCCCCCAGACACGGGTGGCGGATGCCTATTTCCAGCGCGCTCGTCACCGCGCCCGGCGGGACGCGGCGGTAGACCCCGACGCGCTGGTCACGGCGCTGCGCCGCCGGCGGTACCACGTCCACCGCTTCAACGACGAGGAGACGGTCCGTCTCTACGCCGACCGCTTCCGGTGGACGCAGTTCGCCACGTTCGTGAGCCATCTGAGCCTGATCCTGCTACTCGCCGGCGGCCTGGTCACCAAGCTGTTCGGGTACGACGTGCAGCTCCTGGTCGCCGAGGGCCAGACGGCGCCGGTCTTCCCGGTCGCCAACGCGCGCCAGATCCAGATCGAGGTCAAGAAGTTCGTCGAGGGCCGCGACGACCAGGGCCGCATCACCGACTTCCGCAGCACCGTGGTGCTGAATGACCGGGGCGTCCCGGTGAAGGAGGGCGAGATCACGGTCAACGGGCCGCTGCGCTGGAACGGGTTCATCTTCCACCAGGCTGCCCGGCAGGTGAACGGCGCGGCGCTCGATGTGCGCGAGCGGAGCACCGGCAACCTCGTGTACCGCGAGACGCTCAACCTATACGCGGCCGCGCCGCGCCCGCGCCTCACGGTGCACGACGCGCGGGGGGCGACGCTGTTCGACGAGTGGCTGGTCCTGCCACTGTTCAACGAGGCGGGACCGACCGGCAAACCAACCGTGGTGATCCCGCACCCGGCCGACGGACGCCCACTGGCCGTCACACTGCGCGCCCTGGACCGGGTCTGGTGGATGGAGATTACCGAGCTGGGCAGTCGGCCCGGGATCTGGGCGGCGCTGTCGCCCGGCCAGTCGACGGAGGCCGGTGGGTTGACGTTCACCTACGCCGGCCTCGGCGAAACGGCGTGGGCGCAGGTGACGGAGGTCCCCGGCGTGCAGGAGGGCGCCATCGCGATGATGGCGAGCGCCGGGGTGGCCGGGGTCCAGAACGCCGCGGCGCCACTGCGGCGCAGTGAGGGGACCGACGATGGCACCCTCATCATCACGAACCCGCTGACCTGGGGGCCGGCCCTGCCTGACACGGCACTCGTGAGACTGCCGCGCGACACGCCCGTCGAGGTGGGCGACTACACGTACACGTTTGCCGGCCGGCGGGCGTTCAGCGGCATTGTCGCCCGCCGCGACCCGGGCACGGGGTTCATCTGGGTCGCCGTGACGTTGTTCATCGCCGCCGTGTGCGTCACCTTCTACTTCCCGCGACGGCGGCTGTGGGCCGTGGTCCGGCCGGACGCGACGCTCGTGGCAGGCGTGGCGGACCGCGGCAGCCGGTACGGGGACGAGTTGCAGCGCCTGCTCGACGGCCTGCCGGCCTCAGCAGGGCCGGCCGCCAGGCAGCCAGCGCGGGCGGGGAGCGCATCATGATCGGACAGGTCGATACGGCACCCGATGATCCGACCCCCGACATGCCTGGCGAAGGCGTCGGCACGCCGAATGATGGGGATCGCGAAGCCCACCGAGCAGTTGCGCCCTCCGCGGCGGTGTTCGCGCACGGGCCAGCGCGGCGCCGGATCGCCGTCGCCTTCGTCGCCGTGGCGCTAATCAGCGGTGCTATCTGGGCGCTGCAGTCCGGTGCGCTGCCCCTGCCGGGTCGGGCCAGCGGCACGGCGGGTGAGGGCTTCGTGACGTTCGGCTCGCAGGGTATCAAGCTGGGCGCGGCGGGCAGCGCGGCGCCGAAGATCGGCGAGCCGGCGCCCGAGTTCACCTTACTCGACACGAACGGCAATGTGGTTCGCCTGAGTAACTTCCGCGGCAAGACCGTGGTGGTGAATTTCTGGGCGACGTGGTGCTCGCCTTGCCGCCAGGAGTTCCCCGAGCTGGTGCGGACCTACGACCGGCAGGCGGGCCGCGGACTGGTGGTGCTCGGCGTCGACCTGCAGGAAGGACCAAAGGTCGTGCGGGAGTTCGCGGACGAGTTCAGCGCGCGGTTCCCGATCGTCATCGACGCGAAGGGCGACGTGGCGAAGCAGTACCGACTGCTCGGCCTGCCGACGACCATGTTCATCGACACCGCGGGTGTGATCCGCGGCCAGCATGTGGGCGTGCTCACCAGTCAGATCCTCACGAAGAAGCTGGCCGAGGCCGACTTCACGGAGGCGCGTTAGTGGCGATCGCCGGCAAGCATGGGGAGTGCTCATGCTCGCCGGGGCACCACCATCATACCCCCGTCTCCGTTTCACTGATCGGTGAGGCGGCGCCCCGGCCGGTCAGGGGGCAGGGGTGGGGTAGATTCACGGGAGAGCCGATGGAGATCGGTGGAGTCAACGTCTTGATCGCGTTCCTGGCCGGGCTCGTGTCTTGCGTGTCGCCCTGCGTGCTGCCACTGGCGCCGATCTACGCGGCTAGCCTCACCGGCGGCGCGACGGCGACGGCGACGGTCGACCGCCGCGCCCCGCTCCTGCTAGGTGCGGCGTTCATGGCCGGGTTCACCCTGCTGTTCGTCGCGCTCGGCGTCTCGGTCGGCCTCGCCGGGTACGTGCTGCAGGACCGGCTGCCGCTGCTCCAGAAGGCGGGAGGGCTGTTCCTCATCGTGCTGGGCCTGCACATGAGCCGCATTGTCGAGATCCCGGCGTTGTACCGCGGCTTCACCCCGGACTGGGAGCGGCGGGTGGTGAACGCCTATCTGCGGTCGTTCCTCACCGGGGGCTTCATCGCCGCCGGCTGGCTACCGTGCATCGGCCCCACGCTGGGCGCGATCCTCACGCTCGCGGTCGCCGCGGGCACGGCGACGCAGGGCGGGGTGCTGCTGCTCGTGTACGCGCTGGGGCTGGCCGTGCCGTTCGTCGCGTTCGGCGCCACCCTCGCCCGCGTGCCGGGCATGCTGGACTGGATGAAGCGCCGTCATGGCCCCATCACCTTCGCCGCTGGCCTGGTGATGGTAGTGATGGGCATCCTGCTATTCACCGGCACGATGCAGCAGCTGAACGCCTACTTCGGGTTCTCGAGTTCCGGTCTCGGGGCCAGGATCTGATACCGTGCTGATGCTTGCCTGCGCCAACCTGGCGCTCGCCGCCGCCACCGAGGAGCGCACCCGGGTGTTCGAGCTGCCCTCGGCCACAAGGGAGCGGCGGCGCGGGCCGACCCGCATCGGTACGCGGAAGGGGTACCGCGTACCGCGTCTGAGTCGCAAGGGAGCGGCAGCGCGTGCGGTTCGCACCGCATCCGCGTCCTCTCCCCCAGAGCATCAGGTCCGTCGCCCCGCCGTCACGCTTGGCCGTGGCCCCGGTACACGCCCCTCTTCCTGCCGGCCGATGCCGAGCAGCGGCAACAGGAATCGGTCGAGGCCCCACCAGCCGGCGACGCGCCAGCCGTAGATGATGACCGCCCCCAGGATGATCAGCGTGGGATTGGTGCTGGCGCTGCCCGCGTAGACGAAGCTAAAGTTCATCAGCATCCCGAACACCGCCGCGATCGCGGTGAGACCGCCGACGAGCAGGCCGATGCCGATCAACAGTTCGCCGATCGCGACCAGCTTGGCGAACCACGTATACCACTCGTTGTCCAGCATGAACTGGATGAAGGAACGGTAGGCGGGATAGCTGATGGGCGGGCGGCCTTGCGCCGGAACCTGGACGGCGCGCTGCCAATACGCTTGCAGCGCCGCCCCCGTATCCATCCAGGCCGGGCTATCGAGCTTCTCTCGCGCCGCGTTGATCCACTCGTAGCCCAGGAACAGGCGGATGCCCAGGTAGAACGGCGCGGCATCGGTGGCCCGGCGCAAAAAGCGCGCCACTTTCCATTCGGGCGCGCCCGCGATCTCATCGGCCGATGCCGTGTCCGGCCCTGGCCGGTAGAAGGCCTGGAGGACCGCCAGCACCGCGACGAACAGGGCGATGCCGGCGAGGAAGGAGAGGAACGCCGTGCGGGCGCTGCTCTCCGGATGGGCCGCCAGATACAGCAGGTACGCGCCCACGAGGGCGGCAATCAAGGCGCCGGTCCGCCGGATCCGTGCATCGTTGAGAACGCTCATCGTACGCCTCCATGTCTCCCGACCCGGACCACGGCGATAGCCATGTCGGTCGGGCGCTCACGATCGTGGTGGGATCAGGCCGATCCGGAATTGCCGGCCCGCCACACCGCTAACCGTAGGCCGCCATCCTGAAGGCTCGCTGAGGCGGCGCCGTGGATTCGCTGAGCGCAACCGTTAACCACGCCGCGTTCCTCGGGGTCCACGCTCGAGTTATTCACCGGACAGCGGCCCGGATCACCCGGCGGGCCCGGAAGGCTCCCCCAGTGCCTGGGAAGGTGGGAGAGGGACCGCGGGCGCACGGCGGTGGATTGAGCTTGAGACGTCATCCGGTTTGGCCGTGATGCCCCTGCGGCCCGTGGTGCTCCTCAGCCGTGGTGGGATGGACCGGACGGCCGTGGCTGGCGATCCGCTCGCCGTGGGCCGGACCCACGGTTTCGAGGGTGATGCGCGCGGGTCGGGTCTGTCCGGAGAGCGGCAAGGCAACGACCAGCACGCCGTTGCTGTAGGTCGCGTTCGCCAGCCTGGCGTCTACTTTGTTCGGCAGCTCGATTCGGCGGTGGTAGGGACCGGGGTTCCACTCGTCGAGCAGGACTTCATGCTCAGCCTCGTGCCGGCCTTTGAACTGGGCACGCATGAGCGCATGGAGGTTAAGCTGACCGTCGGCGGTGACCTCGACGACGATGTCCTCCGGCTCCATGCCCGCCATCGGCGCTGCGACCACCAGGCGGTTCGAGCCGCGGTACATCTTCACCGGGATGTGCTCCGACGCGAAGGGCTCATGCATCTTCAACTCCTTTGCTCGTTCGTGAGCCATGCTCCTCATCCTCTCGCCTGACCAACCGTTCGCGTGTGGTTTGAGCTGATTCGCTCAACGTATTACCTGACGACTCCTTAGCCTGACAAGGTGCCCACCAAAGCCGCCATTCGTCGCGCACCATGAAGGGCTAAGTACGAGCTTGAAAGTTCGCGAATGGGTCACAGGCATCTTCGCGGTCGAGCGTCAGGTTCAGGATGCCTGGCGTGGCCTGCGAGAACTTACATGCTCCTACTTAGCGGAAAGGACGGGGTCTGGGGGGGCGCCTCACCGCCAGTACGTCGGTCGGCCGTAATGGTCGTACAGGCGCTGCTCGTAGGCCTGAGTGACTGGCACGCTTGGGTCCCACTGCGGGCTGTCCTTCACGGCTTCCTTGAGCAGGTCAACGGAGACCTTCTGCTCGGCCCAACTGACACCGGCAATCCACGTCGGTGCGATGAGCACCTTCTTGCCGAACCACCAGTTGCTGGTGTCCACCACCATGTAGCGGATCTGCCAGGTTTCATCGTCGACGAGGAAGTCCTCGACGTGTCCGATCTCCTCGTCGGTCGCCTGGATGTGATAGCCGATCACTTCATCGCTGCTGCGCAGGTGCAGATCACCACGTTCCTGCTCGGCGACGGCGGTCCGGTCCGTGGGCGCTGCGGTGGCCAGGGCGCCCGGATACGTCCAGCCGGCCCAGCCATACATGCCGTCCCAGTAATACGGCCAACTGTAGTAGTTGTAGTACTCAACTTCGTGCTGGCGCGAGACCGGCTTATCGAGATCGATGGCCGGACTCCCTTCTATCTGGTCCTTCGTCAGATTCACCGCCAGCTCGTGCCGGAGCCACTCCGCCCGTCCGATAGCAATGGGAGAGATGAGTACGCGTCTCCCCCCCAGCCACCCGCCGGTGTCGACTACGAGATAGCGGACGGTCCAGTGCTCATCGTCGAAATAGAAGGTGAGTACACTCCCGATTTCGCCGTCCGTGGCAGCAATCGTATAGCCCTTCATCTCGTTCATGCTTCGCAACATTGTCTCTGTCTCCTTCGGGCCCGCTTACCATAGCTCCGTGAGGCCTGTCGCATTCCGCCACGACGGAAACGTGACGCCGTCGTAACCTACTCACTCGCCACAGGATGGCGATGGTCCCGCTGCTCATGAGCAGCGCCGACAACACCGTAATGCTGACCATTTTGCGACCACCTCCTCCTACCAGGCCGTGACGGCGCTGGCACCAGCCACTCTCGCAATTGCCGCGTGCAGCGCTGAATCAGGGAATCGGCAGGCGGCTACGCAGCGCCCTGCTGTATCGACGACATCGGGAAGGTGCTCCTCGCCGTGCTGCCTACCTGGTTGTCGCATGAGTCGTCTACTCGGGTGCGGTGCCAGCGTCAATGGCGCGTGCATGGTCGCGTTCAGTGCGTTGCGCATCGAGTTCTGCCACCATGTGCTGGCGCGTCCTGCGCGCGGTCTCCGCCGCGTCTGCCGCGTCCAATTCGGTCCGGTCAATCGCCTGCGACAGGCCGGCTGCTCTGGCCTGATCTTCGGCCAGTCCTGGCTCAGACAGGCTCTCGATCTGTGATTTGTCGGCCGTGAGTACAATCCCTTTATCACTTAGCTCCCCCACCCAGCTCAGCGGTAGCTCCGTCTCGGTATGGAACAGATGCCCTGTACGCATGACCAGCCGTGTTGGCTCCCCACCTTCTGCCTTCCAGGTCAGTTCGTGGACCTCACCGACCTGCTCGCCGTCGCGGTCCACAATGGGCGTCCCGGATGAGATCGTCGGCCGCTGCATCGCGTCGGGCGAGATCTGCTCGCCACCTGGATAGCCGAGCGGTTTGCCGACGAAACCACCCCCCACATCTGCACCACCCACCAATGCCGTGTCGAGCAGGTATTGCTCGGTGGCGAAACCCGGCGGACCCAGGTAGCTCGGATCGGGGGCGTGGAAGTGGGCGTCCGTGAACCCCTCCATCGTCGCGAAGCGCTGCTCGTCGAGCGTGACGTGGACGGTGCCGTCCGCGTCGACCCGGTCGACGTAGCTCAGCGGCACCATGCGCTCGGTGCCGAAGGCGAAGCCATGCGTGACGACCAGGTCTGTCACGGTGTCGGTCTGGGCGTCGATGATCGCCCGGTGGATCTCGCCGAGTTTGCCATCGGTGCCCATGACCGTCGCTCCGAAGCGAAGGTCGCTGCTGTACTCTGTCATCTTCGTCTCCCTCTTGCTGTTCCGTGTGGCCGGTCGGGCGCAGTTGGCGTCCCGTGCGAGTTTCAGATAGCTACCGCTCTAACCGTGGGGCCGCTGCCCCAGTGATGCTAGCGCAGGGAAGCCTGGACACCGTGCAAGGTGGCTTCCGAATAAGGAAACCAGTACGCCTCGCTATCCTGCTTGCCGTCGCCGATCACCATGGACTTCATGTTTGAGAAGAGCTGCAATCCGATTTTGCCGTGATACCGGTTGATGCCGGATTGTTTGATGCCGCCGAACGGCAGCGCGGCAATGACGTAATTGACGACGGCTTCGTTGATGTCGACGGTCCCGGCTTGCAGGCGATTGGCGATGCGCTCGGCCCGCTCGGGGTTGCCGCAGAACACGTAGGCGTCCAGCCCTTCCTCGGAGCGGTTGGCCTCGGCGATCGCCTCCTCGTCGTTCTCCACCACCTGGATCGGCAGGATCGGCCCGAAGACCTCTTCATTCATCACCCGCATCGAGGCATCGACGTTTGTGAGGACGGTTGGCGGCCAGAACAGGCCGACCGCGGCATTCGGCATGAAACCGCCGGTTTCCACCTTCGCCCCGTGATCGATGGCGTCTTGAAGTTGGGCGGTCAGTATGTCAACGCCACGAGCGTTCGCCAGCGGCCCAACGTCGGAGGTGTGGTCGGTGTATGGCCCCACGCGCAACGCTCGGACCTTCTCGACGACTTTCTCGATGAACGGCGCCGCGACCGAGCGCTGCACATAGACCCGCTTGACCGCCGCGCAGACCTGGCCGTTGTTCATGAACCGGCCCCAGACGATGCCGTTGGCCGCGCGCTCCAGGTTTGCATCGTCGGTGACGATGGCCGGGTCGCTGCCCCCTAACTCCAGCAGCGCCGGTCGCAGGAGTGGCGCGAGCGCGGCTTCGAGTTGCCGGCCCACCTTGGTCGAGCCCGTGAAGCTGACGAAATCCACGCCGGGCGCCGTCGCGATCACTGAGCCGAGCGCCCCAGGAGCGTTGACGACCTGGACCAGGTCCGGGTGATCACGGAACGCTTCCCGGAACAACTCTTTGAGCAGGACACCGACCATCGGCACGGCCGACGTCGGTTTCAGGATCGCCGCGTTGCCCGCCGCCAGGGCCGCGATCAGTGGGCCCATCGCAATGCCGAACGGAAAGTTCCAGGGCGAAATCACGCACACCACGCCGCGCGGGACGTACCGAATCAGTGCCCGTTTGCCCGTGCCGAACTTGGCGGGCACATCGACCGGCTCATCGGCAAGAAACGCGGCCCCATGCTGGATGTACTCATCGAATTCATCGAGCACGAGTCCGACATCGCCCACCAGGGCATCCACCAATGGTTTGCCCATACCGCGCGAGACGGTCTCGGCGATCGCTGGCGCACGCTGGACCACGACGTTTCGCAGCAGCGTCAGTGCCTCGGCACGCTCCGCGAACGGCAGCGCGCCCCAGACCTGCTGCGCCGTTCGCGCGCGCGCCACGATCTCCGGAACGCGCGCCTCCGCCATGACGGGGACTGTCGCTATGGTGGCGCCCGTTGCCGGGTCAACCGCCGTTAGTACGGTGCTGGCGGGGGCGGTGGTCGAAGCCGCCGCGGGGCGGTGTCCATTCTTCGTCGTGATTTCCGCGACCATCAGTCATGCTCCTCGGTTGTGATGAGCGTCCGCTCATCGATTTCGCTGGATGTTCTGTGTAAGCTCCCGCGTGGCCTCGCCGGTCGACGGATCAGGCCGGCGAGGCCACGGACCGTCTCGCATCAGCGGATGAACGGCTGCCAATTCCCGTACCGTTCGCCCACCGGTCCGCGCGGCAGGCTGAGCAGAATCAGCGCTCCACCGGCGATCATGTCGTTGACGGTCGAGCCGGTCGTCGCGCCGCCCAGCAGCCAGGGAGCGGCGAGAAACCAGACGCCAAACAAGATATTGATCCAGCGCAGGCCGCGGCCCACGTCTGATAACGCCATGATCGCGACCGTCACCACCAATGCCCCGATCAGGTGCTCACTGTGGGCGGCATTGCCCGCAGTAACGAACACGGCGGGGGAGGCCATCAGCCAGAGACCGGCGGCCACACTGACGAGTAGGTTCCAGGGCAGCGCCACGCCCCACACCATCGCCTTTGCACTCACCACATCGGGGCGCGTGGGGCGGTCGTCGCGGGGGGCTTGAGCCAGCGTGCCGCCCTGCCAGAACACGCGCCATAGCGACTGTCCCTCCCGCTTGGCCTGAACAAGAAACTGGCCCATGGCCACGACCTCATCCAGCGTCAGCGCGATCATGATCAGCATCGCCAGCGCGGCCACCAGGCACGGGGTACACCAGTCGCCCACCGCCACCGGCTGGAGGATGATCAGCGTCACACTGACGATGCCAAGCGGCACCACCAGGATGCCGAAGAACGTCACCATCCAGGGCATCGTCCGCCAGCGCCGCGTGTCACCCATGAAGCCCATCAACGCCTCGACCATGTACGCCACCGCGCCGAAGCCGGCGTCCGAGATCGGGAAGGCGCGCGAGACATCAGAGGTGAGCACGGCCGTGGTGCCGGGTGTGAAGAACGGCTCCCACACGGACGTGGTATATCCCAATTGATACGCGGCCATCTGTCGCGACAGGAAGAAGCCGACGTAGGCGAGCGCGATAATCGGCGCCCGCTGCGGCCAGGATGAAGGGTTGTACGACCAACCGGGCGGCCGGTCGGGACCGGGCAGCATCTTCATCACGCCCGGCATCCCCGGCATCAGGATCGCAAAGGCGATCAGGAGCGCACCGGCGAAGGTGTCATTCGCGTAGGCGGCCGCCGTCGGCGCCCACAGGACCAGCGGGGCGAATAGTAACCACACCCCCACCAGCGCATTGGTCCACGGTGCCCACAGCGGCCGGCGCATGAGCGTGATCACGGCGAGCGCGATCATCACCGCGCCGCTGATGATGTCGCTCCACATCAGGCTCGTGCTCTGGTAGGCGAGCGCGAAGGGACTGGTGATCAGCCACACACCCAGAATCACAATGGCCGAGAAATGCGCCCAGACCGTGCCCTCTCCCGACTGCATCGTTGCGCCGGAGTCGGGCGCCGCCATCCCCGCCATCCCCGCCATGCCCGTCATGCCCGTCATCCCCGGCATCGCGGCCATGTCCGGCTTGGTGTCAGTCCCTGGCTTGGCGTCAGCCCCTGGCATGGCGGTCATCTCTGGTATGTTTGTCTTCGGGGCGCCGCCGTCCGGGTGGCCGGGCATCGCCGGCATGCCGCCGGCGGCGGGTTCCGCGCCCGCCTGCTTCGGGCTGGCTCCGGCGTGATCCATCTGTTTGGACCGATGGTCAACGGTCACGGGAATTCTCCTTGCCCGCGCCGGTGGCGGCCGCTTCCTCCAGCAGCCGGGCCGGCGGCTCCAGGTCATTCTCGCGATACCAGCCGAGCGGGTCGGCCTGGAGCGCCGCGATCATCTTCGGCAGCGTGTCGCGCAGCGAGCGGCGCGGCGTCCAGCCCAGCAGCGTGCGGGCACGGGTGATGTCGAGCGCGTAGTGGTCGTTCGCCCGGTCAATCATCCACGGCCGGATGAAAGGGTCGCGGCCGGGCAGCTTGTCCTGCACCCACGCGCCCACCTTGGCGATCGGCGCCAGCGGGCCGGGGATCTCGATCGTTTCCCAGTCCTCACCGTGGAGCAGCCGGGCGATCGTGTGTTGCAGCTCGTCGTAGCTGAGCGCCTCCGCTTCGCCGAGCAGGATCGGCGCCTCTGGCGGCAACTGTGCCCGCCGCTCGACCGTCAGCGCCAGCGCATCCACCAGGTCGTCCATATGCAGGAAGGACTGGCCGTGCGAGGTGCTGCCGGAATAGAGGCGGCTGTTCAATTGCCGCTCGTGAATCCGTTGGATCTGGTGGGCCAACGGGATCGAGTGGCAGCCGTCGTCGTACACGCCGGCGATCCGCAGCAGCACCGCTGGAATCTCCCCCCGCTCCGCGGCGATCACCGCCTCCGTCCGCACCTTGGAGGCAGGATAGGCCCAAGTTGCCTCGATCGGCCAATCCTCATTGATGAACTGGCCCGGCTCAGCGGGCTTGTGTACGAGCATCGTGCTGGAGAAGATGAACTGCTCGACCGTAAAGCCGAGGTCGCGCAGCCCGCGCAACATCCGGCCGGTGCCGCCCACCGTGATCTCTTCATACTTGGGGCTTGGCTCGCCGAGAAAGTCATAGTAGGCGGCAAGATGCACCACCGCGGCGACGCGCGCGCCGTGGTGCCCGCGGATGGCCATGAGACCCTGGCGCACGCTCTTGTCTGACGTGATCTCGACGGGAACATATACGCAGCCGGGTGGGGGCGGCGTCGGTGCCTTGCGATCGAAGCCAACAACCTGGCCGAAGCGTCCGGCGAACCGCCGCATCACGGCATCCCCGATGCGTCCGTTGGAGCCGGTGACGATGATGATGCCGCTCTCTGATGTCATGGTTGGTACCTCCCTTTGGTGTCCGATGAGTGTTCCGGACCGTGGCGAGCGTGGCGCTCACGGCGCGGCGTCGCGCACCGCGTGGCCGCCGAACTGGTTTCGCAGCGCCGCGATCACCTTGGCGCTGAACGACTCGGTTTGGCGGGAGCGCAGCCGCTCCAGCAGCGACAGCGTGATCACCGGCGCGGGCACGTTCTCCGTCAGCGACTCGAGGATCGTCCAGCGGCCCTCGCCCGAGTCCTCCACGTAGCCGCGGATACCCGCGAGATGGGGATCGGCGCGAAAGGCCAGCTCGGCCAGCTCGCACAGCCACGAACGGACGACGCTGCCGCGATTCCAGACGTGGGCGATTGCCGCCAAGTCCATGTCAAACGGGGACGCCTGGAGGATCTCGAAGCCCTCGCCGTAGGCCTGGAGCATCCCGTACTCGACGCCGTTGTGCACCATCTTCACGAAGTGACCGGCGCCCACCGGTCCACAGCGGAGATAGCCCTCCGGCGGGGCGAGCGTGGCGAAGGCCGGCTCGAGGCGGCCGAACACCGCCGGCTCGGCGCCGATCATCAGGGCGTAGCCGTTCTTCAGGCCCCAGATGCCACCGCTGGTGCCCTGGTCGACGAAGTCGATCCCGCGCGCCGTCAGTTCTTGCCCGCGCCGCACAGAGTCGCGAAAGTAGGAGTTGCCACCGTCCACGATCACGTCACCCGGCGCGAGCAGCCCCGCCACGCTCTGGATCATCTGCTCCGTCGCGTCCCCAGCGGGGACCATCACCCACACTGCCCGCGGCGGCTCGAGCTGCTCGACCAGCTCGGCCACGGATGACACACCGATCACGTTGGGCGTCCGCGCGACCGCGCGGACCTTTGCCTGGTCGCGGGTCGTGGCGACCACCGTGTGGCCCCCCTCCGCCAGGCGCGTGGCCATGTTGAGCCCCATCCGGCCCAGCCCCACGATTCCCAGTTTCATGGCCTACCCATCTCCTTTGTGTGCTAACTCGCCACCGCGGACCGGTTGCAGGCGAGGACCGGCCGCACCGAACACTGGGAGACCCGACGAGCATCGATGCCGCGCTCCCATCAAGCGGGCCGGGCCGCGCCGCGCCGCGCGAAGAGGATGCCCAGGCCAGCCAGCACGCCGAAGAGCGCGACCAGAACGGCAGCCTCGCCGAAGTGTGAAGCCAAGGATCTCGAGGTCGAGCCGGCCGGTCATGTGGTTGACGCCGACGTCGATCAGCGTGGCGCCAACGAGACCGGCGAGGGTCATCATCACGGCAAAGTAAAGCGGCGTGATACCCCGGCCGCTCTTGGATCCGATCGGCTGGGCCACCGTCACGCGCGCCTGCACCGGGTCGGCGATGAGGCCCGCGTCATCGAGCGTAATCGTGACGCCCGCGCCACGCAGGATCTCTACCAGTTGCGCGCCGGTACTCTTGGAGATGCGTGCCGCCGCCGCCTGTGCGATCGACTGGCCCTCCGTGCCGGCGATGCTGCCGGCGGCCGGGTTGGTGAGAACCTCGACCTGGGCCGGGCCGTTGCCAAACCCGGCCGGGCTGGTGAGCGCCATCACCCGCGCCGAGAAGTCCGATGGCACGACGAGGCCGCCGTACGCCTGGTTGTCGTTGATCCGGTGCAGCGCATCCTGCCGGCTTGGCAGCACATCCCACCTGACCGCATCGCCCAGTTGCGGGTTGGGCGCGGTCACGGCGGTGACCACCTGCTCGCCGAGATTGACGCGCTGCTTGCCCAGCGCGGCGCCGGCGTCCTCATTGACCAGGACCAGCGGCATGTTGTGCATATTGCCCTGCGGGTCAACGAACGCGCCGATGTAGCTAAACGTCATGACCATAGGCCATCACGCCTGCCACGGCCACGAAGCCCCACGTAAGCGGGTGCATCCACATCTTTCGGGTCATCAACCCGCTCCTCATGCCATTGGACACTCCCAGCACCGTCCGTGCCGGGGACTATCGCTCGGCCCCGTCAGCCATATGTAGGACGCAACATTGAGCGGAGGCTGAGGTCAGCCTGAGAGCTGGCTGAAGATCCATCCGAGGTCTGGGAGAGAGGGCCAAACGACACTGATTGCCGGCCCAGGCGAACCAGGTCAGTGCGCGGCGCGCGCCCGGCGAAGGATCCTTTCGCGCATCGTCGCCGGCGCCCGGACGAGGGGAACGGAAAGGGCCAGCAGTACGGCAGTCTCCGTCGCCGCCCGCAGCTCGGCGCGACAGCGGAGACAGATGGCGGCATGCCGTGCGACGTGCTAACGGGCGCCCATCGAGCGGCGAATCCGGTCGGCGTAGTCCATCATCGCCTGGCCGTTCTCCTTCAGATGGCCACCCGTCTGACGCATTACTTCGACCGCCTGGCGCAGATCGAGCGCCGCCTGCCCTTGCAGGCCATGTCGTTCGACCATGACATCGGCTTCCTCGGCCATGATTCTGGCATGGTCGATCATGTTCTGGCCCTCACCGCGCATCGCTTCGCCGTTCCAGCGCAGCGCCTCGATATCAACCTGGCGCGCGTTGCTGGGGTCGTGCAGCATGGCGTTGGTCGCGCGATTGAGTGCTGTCCAGTTGCCGTTCGCGGCCAGTTCCTCCGGCGTGGACGCGAGGTTGCCCGGCGCGGTCGGATTCATTGCCATCCAGGCGCCGCCTTGAATGAGGGCATCGCCATCGCCAATCCAGTGCTTAGCGTGGCCGAGCAGGATTTGGTCATTGCGGGCAGCGCCGTCCGTGAGCATCGCCTGGCCGTGGGCGCGCATCAACTCGCCGGCCGTCGTCATTGCCGCCGCGCTCTCATCCATCGAAACCAGGTGTGCGCCGGCGATCGGGGCCGACGAACCATTGCTGAAGACCGCGAGCAGCAGTCCCAATGCAACGAGGCCGACGGCAGCAATGACGCTGAGCCGAATCCAAAAGCCGGTCATAGCTTCCCTCCTGTCATACGTGTGGGCCTGGCGGCCCATCCCCAGCATCGCGGGCATGGGGGTTGTATTCGGTGCCGGCGGTGGCGTTGCGCCGGTGCTGGGTGTCGCGCCGCCGGCCACAATCGCCTGAATCAATCCACCCGGTTCGTCGCCAGCGTCAATCGAGAGGGTGTTCATCGTTGGCTGCTGCTCCGGCCGGATCGGCTCACCGTCCTTGGCGATGATCGTGAAATAGTTGTAGTTCATATTCATGCCGCCCATGGGTTGACCCACGGGTATCGCCGTGTTGGCCGGATCGCCGGGTCAATGATCAGCGGCCCGTAGAGACCGCGGTCGATCTGTTCCACGGTGTTGACGTGCGGGTGATACATGAATGTGCCCCGATGCGGCACCACAAACTCGTAGGTGAAGCGTTCACCGGGCTTGATCGGCGGCTGCGTGATGCCGGGAATGCCGTCCTGGGGGTTTGGCACATGCAGGCCATGCCAGTGGATTGCGGTTTTGAGGTTGATGAGAGTGTGGGTGTATCCACGATGTCTCGCTCCTTGCTCTATGGTGAAAAAAGCGTGCCATCTGGTGCTGCATCCGTGGTCAACTCAATCGTGCATCCGCCGTCCGTGGACAGCAGTGGTGGGCGATAGGCAGGGGTCAGCCCGTTGCGGGCGTGTGGCATGTGAGGCGGCGTTGTGACCGGACCTGCCACAGCAGGTACACCACGCCGCCCGCGTTCATGATGATGCCGAGCCACAGCAGCGGCGTCTTGAAGTCAGGGGAAGAGCAGTGGTAGCCCAACTCCGCGACTACGACAATGAGCTGAACTTGATCGGCCAAGCGCCAGCCCACCACGTGTAACGCGTCGCGCTTCTGTTCCTCAGCCTGTTCTCAGGAACACCTCAACGTGTAGGCAATGCGCGGGCGGGCCGGCCCACGATCTGCTCCAGGAGAGCGAGCAGCGCCGGGCCGAACTGGCCACCCAGGGTACTGACCCCTGGTCCGTGGAGCCGGACACCCAGGCCGGGATGGTGTGCCTGGAATGCCTTCATCCTCCAGGCGCTCGGCGACCAGTTGCTCGAAGCCGACTACCGGCTCGACCCGCGCACCGTGGGCTTCTGCCGCCCGTGACCGCCGAGCAGGTGCTCGCGTATTACCATTAGGTAGACGACTGGCTGCGGCGGGCGCAACAAGCGCGTGGCAACCCGGCCTACCGCATCGACGGGCAGATGCTCGTCGACCTGCCGCCCTGGAGCAAGGTTGAGCCCTGCCCGCGCGCCCGTCTAGAAGGCATGATCGCAACGCACGCCCAACCGGCAATGGCGAGCTTTGCCGCTGGACGGCCACCACGCCGGGGCGCCAGGTGGCCGTCCAGCGGTTGAATGACCGCACGGCGGAAATACGCAGCAGGACCGAGTACGTCGAGCGGCTGTACACGCACGATGCACCGGCCGAGGTGCATGTGCAGGTGGAAGCGCGGCTGCGGCAGGCGACCGAGTCCGCGTATCAACTCGACCAGCCGCTGATGATGCCGGCGCTGCTCGACTAGCCCCTGCCACCGGCGCGCTCCGGCACCGAACGGAATGGGCGCGCCCTGCGGCTGCCGGGTACACGCGGCTTTGACCAGTGGTGTCTCACCGACGCAGATAGCCGCCGACGCTGGTAAGGCGATCCGATGGCGCGGGGCTTGATCGATGTGCATCCACCCCACGGCCGCACCAGCATCCTATTCCACGATGAGCTTGCCGCGGAACATGCCCATCTGGCATGTGAACTCATATTCTCCCGGCTGCTCCGGCAGAATCTCCACCGGGACGGTTTCACCTTGCGGCAGCCGGGCGCTCTTGCCAAAGTCGTTGAACAATACCATCTCGGAGCAGCCGGCCGACTCCTCGCGGCGGAAGTTGAGCCGGACGGGCCGGCCGTGTTGCACGACGATTATGTCCGGGGTGTAGCCGCCCTTGACCAGCACCATCGCTTCCTGGTAGCCGCTCGTGGTGAGCGCGGCCCGGTAGCCGCCCTTGCGCGGACCCCAGAAAAACCACCCGATGCCGGCCGACACGGTCAGTCCACCGAAGATGATAAGCACGTCCGATAAACTCATGACGTTCCCTCTCTTGACTTCCACAGCTTCAGCCGGTTGGCGTTGCTGATCACCGTCACCGAACTAAAGCTCATCGCGAGCGCCGCCAGCAGCGGCGACAACAACACACCGATGAAGGGGAACAGCAGCCCCAGCGCGATCGGGATGCCAATCGCGTTGTAGATGAAGGCGCCGAACAGATTCTGGTAAACATTGGCCATCGTGGCCTTCGAAATTTGCACCGCCGTCACGACACCGCGCAGGCTGCCGCTGATCAGGGTGATGTCCGATGCCTCGATGGCGACATCGGCGCCGGTGCCGATGGCGAAGCCGATGTCGGCCTGGGCCAGCGCCGGCGCGTCATTGATGCCGTCGCCGACCATGCCCACCTTCTTGCCTTCGAGCTGCAACTTTTGCACGTTCTGCGCCTTGTCCCGCGGCAACACCTCGGCCAGCACCCGGTCGATCCCGACCTGGCGGCCGATCGCTTCGGCGGTGCGGCGGTTGTCGCCGGTGATCATCACGACTTCCAATCCCATCTGCTTGAAGACGGCGATCGCGGCAATCGAGTCTTCCTTGATCGTGTCGGCGACCGCGATGATCCCGGCCGCTGTGCCGTCGATGGCCACGTACATCGGCGTCCGTCCGGCGTCCGCGATGCGCGCCGATTCCGGTTCCAGCCGGCCGAGGGCGATTCCTTGTCCGGTCATCAATCGGCCATTGCCCAGCAGCAGCCGGTGGCCGGCCACGGTCGCGCTCACGCCGTGTCCAGGATTTGCCTCAAAGTCAGTCACCGCCGACAACTCTAGCCCACGGCCACGCGCGCCTTCGACGATTGCCCCCGCCAGCGGGTGTTCCGAATTGCGTTCGACCGCGGCGGCCAGCCGCAGCACCTCGTTCTCCTCAAACTCGCTCTCCACGATCACGTCGGTGAGTTCCGGTTTGCCCTTCGTGATTGTGCCCGTCTTGTCCAGGATAATTGTGTGCAGCTTGGACGCCGATTGCAGCGCATCGCCGGAACGGATGAGAATGCCGTTCTGCGCGCCCAGACCGACGCCGGTGGTCAGGCTCATCGGTGTGGCCATGCCCAGCGCACAGGGGCACGCGATGATCAGCACGGTAACGCCGACAATCAGCGCATAGGACAGGGCCGGGTTTGGCCCGAACACCAGCCACATGGAGAACCCTGCCACCGCGAGGATCATCACCGCCGGCGTGAAGTAGCTGGAGACGAGGTCGACGACGCGCTGAATGGGCACTTTCGAGCCCTGGGCATTCTGCACCATCCGGATAATATTGGCGAGCGCCGTATCCTTGCCGACTTTGGTCGCGCGGAATTGGAAGCTGCCTGTCTTGTTGAGCGTGGCGCCGATCACCTCGTCGCCCACATGCTTTTCCGCCGGGATCGATTCGCCGGTGATCATGCTCTCATCGATGGCCGACGCGCCTTCCAGCACGATCCCGTCCACCGGCACCTTCTCACCGGGGCGCACGATTACCACATCGCCGGCCAGCACCTCTTCAACCGGAATGTCGAGCTCGGCGCCGTCGCGTACCACACGGGCGGTCTTGGCCTGGAGGCCGATCAGCTTCTTGATCGCCTCGGAGGTGCGGCCGCGCGCCTTCACTTCCAACGCGAGCCCGAGCACCACCAGCGCGGTGACTACCACCGTCACGTCGTAGTAGACGTCCGTAAGCTTCGCATCGGGGAAGATGCCGGGCACCAGCAGCGCCACCGTCGAGTACAGCCAGGCGACGCCGGTGCCAACGGCGATCAGCGTATGCATGTTCGCCGTGCGATGCTTCAGCCCATCCCACATGCCGGTGAAGAACTGATTGCCGCTGTACACCAGCACCGCCAAGCTGGCCAGCCCCATCACCGCCCACACCAGGCGCAGCTCGGTGCTGCCACGGGGCAGCCAATCCTTGAGGTAGGGGATGAGGTAGGGATAGGACAGAACCATCGTCGGCGTGCCCACCGCGGCGGCGAACCACCACTTGCGCATGAGCTGGCGATACTCACGGTCCTGTTCGGTATCTTCGGCTTTCTGCGATTGCTCGCTCGCGGCCGGCGCCGTGCGGGTGCGGTACGGACCGGCATGCGTGACCGCCAGGGCGACGGTGCGCATATCCGTCTGGCTGGGCAGGTATTCGATGGTGGCGACCTCGGTGGCCGCATTCATCGTGGCGCTGATCACCCCCGGCGCGGCGAGCAGCGCCGCTTCGATCCGGGCAACACAGGACGCGCAGTAGATGCCGTCAACCTTCAGCCGGGTGGTGGCGCTGCCCGTCTGATAGCCGGCATTGCGAATCGCTTGGACCAGCGCGGTAATCGTGGTCTTCTCCGGGTCGTACTCAATCGTCGCCCGCCCGCTGGGCAGGTTGACCGTGGCCGAGTGAACCCCGGCAACGCCGGTCAGCGCCCGCTCCAGTGCCGGCCGGCCGGAGCGGTCCAGACCAGTGACCGGCAGTTCGATCCGCTCCGGTCCGCCGATCCGGCCGGATACGGCGGTGGTCGCGGCGGGCGCGGGGCCGGCGTCGATAGCGGCCTTAAGTGCGGCGTCCCAATAGTGTTGCGGCTGGGCGTCGAAGCGCTCCATACAGGCTTCGGAGCACAGGAACAGGGTATTGCCGTCGATCGAGCGGGACGCGAACGCCAGCGGCGGCTCGATCTGCATGCCGCATACCGGATCGTGGGCCACGGCCGGCGCGGCGGCGATTGAATTAGTCATGGGTCCCTCCCTGGCCGGTCTGCAAGCTTCCCCGGCCATACCTCGTTCAGTGTGCGTGGCCGGTCTGAGCGGTCGCTGAGCCATCGCTGAGGAATGTCTGAGGGGAGGCCTGCTGATGCCTGCCTGACCGACCTCATCGCGCATCCGGTCCGAGCGCGCCCCGGCGCCCGGACGGAGCGTGCCGGCCGAGCGCATGGTACAGCGGGCACACGCCGATGGCGCCCGTGATCACCAGGTCCAGCCCCAGCAGCACCCCGGCCCCGGCCAGCGCACGATAGCCCCAGGCACCGGCCTGCCAGAGCACAACCGCGCCGGCCACGGCCAGTGCCGCACCCGCGACAACGCGCACCAGCCGCTCCCAGGCAGCCACATTCTTCTGCATCACATCTACCTCCCGCGCCGCCGTCATTCGCACGGCGCCATCCCTCAGCGCAGCGACAGGACACCCAGCCCGACCAGGGCAAAGACGCCGACCATCGCCACACAGCACAACACCATCGGCAGCCACATCTTCCAGCCGCTGCCGCCGCCGTCACCACCGTGATTCATGTCCACGCTCCTCGCCGGGAGCGGCGCCCCCGGCCATGCCCATCATCATGCTCTCGCCTGAGCGGCCCCTGTACCGATACTGAGGGCTATCTGAGAACTCCATCCGTTACGCCGAGGCGGAAGCGACTGCACCCGACAGCTCCTTTACGAACGTCTGCGGCGCTGCCAAGAATTCGTCCCGGCAGCCGCGCGCGCAGAACACATAGTCGCGGCCCTGCCACTGGGCCACCACGGCCGTCTCGCGTTCCACCGCCATCCCACAGACCGGGTCGGTCGCCATCTCCTGCATGTTCTTGAACTGCCCGTCCTCCAGCCACAGCACCCGGTCGGCGATGTCCTTGATGCGCTGGTCGTGCGACACGATCACCACGCTGCGGCCGCCCTCCTCACCGGCGATGCGGCGCAGGAGGCGCATGGTCTCGTGGCCCGCTTTGGCGTCGAGGTTCGCGGTCGGCTCGTCCGCCAGGATCAGCGCCGGGTCATTGACCAGCGCCCGGGCGATCGCCACCCGCTGCTTCTCGCCCCCGGACAGCTTCTCCGGAGAGAAGTGCAGCCGCTGACCAAGCCCGAGCTCCGTGAGCAGGGCCGCAGCCTTGTTCCGTGCTTGCTTGCGACTGACACCGGTGAGTTCGGCGGCAAGCGAGACGTTGTCCTGCACATTGAGCGCCGAGAGCAGATTGAAATCCTGGAAGATGAAGCCGAAATTGCGCAGCCGGATGTCGGGCAGGCGGCTCTCCGACAGGGCGCTCAGCTCCAAATCGCCCAACTGTATGGTGCCTTCGCTAGGCTTGAGCAGGGATCCCAGCATGAGCAGGAGCGTGCTCTTGCCGGAGCCCGACGGCCCCATGATCAGCACGACCTCCCCCGGCGCAAGATCGAGCGAGACATCGCGGACCGCTACGACCTCGGTATCGCCGCTGCCGAAGCGCTTGGTCAAATGCGTGACGTGAAGGCCTCTCTCGTTCATGATTAACCTCTCCTGACGATCGCCGCGGGCTCGAGGCGGCCAAGCTGGCTGGCTGGCAGCAGCGCTGCGACACCGGCAATGAACACGGACACGACGCTCACGCGCAACAGCGACGCCGCGCTGATAGCGAGCACGAGGCTCTCATTGAGACGCGGGATCAGCACCGAGAGCAGGAAGGTGAGTACGATACCGGCAAGGAGCCCCGCTGCGACGCTCATCAGCGCCTGTACCAAGACCACTCTGTAGAGGCGCCCATTACGCGTGCCCATGGCTTTGAGTACGCCGTACTCTCTGCGCCGGGCGATGGTGGCGATGTAGACCGTGAGCGCCACCACTGCCAGGCCGGTGAGAAAACCGGCTGTGTTCATGATGTTGAGGATGTCGGCCATCATGTTCGTGGCCACCTCCCGCTCCTGGGAAGCGAACTGCTGGCGCGTCTGCACCGTAACTCCGCTGATGCTCGCGCCGATGCGCTCGGCGATGGCGGACGGCGACTCGCCCGGAGCGATCTTGACCAGGACAAAGCTGATCACCTGGTCACCGCCGCCGCGGGCGCGAGCGAAATCGTCCATTCGTACGACGGAGACGGAGCTGACGATGCTGGACGTGCCTGAAGTGAGCCCGGCGATCCTCAGCTGCTGGCCCAGGGCCGTAACCTGGTCGCCAACGAGCAAACCGGCCTTGGCGGCAATCGAGTGATCGATAATAATCTCGCCGGGGCCGGGCATAGCGGCGCCTTCCACGATATTGGTGGGCCTTCCGAGTGCGGCGTTGTCTGGCACGCCGAAAACGTAGGCGATGTACTCCTTCCCCTTCGCCTGGATCATGTCGGTAGCGTAGAGGATGGGCACGGCGTCCTGGACACCGGGCACGGCCGTCACCTGATCGGTGACGGAGGCGGGCAGGGCGGAACCGGACATATGCATCGTCTGGACGCCTGCCTGCGAGACCCATACGTCGGCACCGGCCCGGTCGATGTAGACGGTCAGCCGTCCCGTGGCCCCATTGATGACCGCACCGAAGAACAGGACCAGGGTGAGCGCCAGGCTAAGCCCTCCCACGGAGATGAGAAGACGCGTTTTGTTCTGGGTCAGGTTGCTCAGCGCGAGACGGAACACGGCATTACCTCCGGAAGACTTCCGCCGGCGCAAGGCGAACGACCGACCGCGCCGGAATGAGGGCGCCGAGGAGCGCCATGACGAAGCCCGCGCCGAGCGTGACGGCGATGGCAGACGCCTGGATTGTCACGAGGAGTTGGGGCCGCCAGCTCATGACCAGCCAGCCCAGCGCGAAGGCGAAGACGATGCCCACGAGCACGCCAAGACCCGCGGCAACGATCGCCTGAGATATCACAACGCGATACAGGACACCATTGGGAGCGCCGATCGCCTTCAGAATGCCGTATTCGGCCCGGCGCTCGATGGTCGCCGTGTAGAGCACCATGCCAACGACGAGCGCACCGACGATGAAGGCCGCTGCGACCATCAGCATGATGATCTGATCGAAGGCACTGGCGAGGAATGCTCGGTCGTTCGCCATCACCTCGCTCTTGAGCAGGACGTTTGTGCCGGGCTGACTTGCTTGCAGCGCGGCGACAAGCTCTTTCGGCGTGGTACCGGCCGCAGGGCTCACGAGCAAGTAGCTGGCAGCGCCGGGCGTAAGGATCAGCGACTCAACGAACGGCTTGCGCGCGAACACGACGCTTCCACCCAAGGAGGTGGTCTTGTTGGAGAGCCCCACCACTTTGAGCGTCCGTCCGCCAAGTTCGAAGCTATCCCCGATGGCAAGGTTATGCCGGCTGGCAAGCACGCGGTCGAGCACGACTTCATCGTCCGCGGCCGGTTGGCGGCCTTCCGACATGTCCCACGGCCCACCGCCCAGCGCGGCATCGTAGCCGATGAGGACAATCAACTCTTTCTTGCCATGCAGCTCCGGCACCACCCTCACCTGAAGGACCGGCGTGACGCGCGCCACGCCCTGCTGCTGGGCGACCGCATCTGCCGTCGCCGCAGGCAAGTACTGCCCGGAGCCGGCGCCGCTGTTCTTGACGCCTTGCGGCAAGACGGTGACCGAACCAGGGGAGTTGCCTAGGTACGCTTGAGCGCCTTCAAAGATGCCCGCGCGTAGTCCCAACAGGAACAGGATCAGCATCACCGCCAGGGCGATGCCGATGACGCTCAGGGCAAGCCGGGTCTTATCCTGCAGCAGGTTGCGCAGTGCCAGGTACACGTCGCGACTCCTTTCCTCACCGCTCACTCGCTACATCGGCTCAGCGGCGATCTGGCTCGGTGGCCCGGAATCCGGCCCGCTCGATCGCCTTGAAGATCTGTTCCTGGTTGCACAACGCCGGTTCGAACTCCACGTACGCGGCCTCGGTCACGGGGTTGACCGATACGTGCGTGACCCCGGTGAGGGCTTTAATCGCGCGCTCGATGGCGAGTGCGCCGCCGCCGCCACAGCTAAGTCCCTCAATCGGCACGGTCAGGCGGTTAATGGTGGTCATCGGAGTGCCATCCTTTCGAGGCGTCACCATGACTATCCCCCGTGCGCCTGAGCGCCGGCTGAGGGCGGGCTGGTCTTTGCCTGAGCACCGGCCCTCAGTCATGGACGGAACTGTCGGGGAGGGACAAAGCGGAGCTATCCGGCCGCGGCCCGCGCGGCGCGACTGCCACGAACAGCACCGTGACGGCGATCAACGCCAGGGCGACGGTCAAGAGCGTGACGCGATCCTGTCCACGATCCGCCAGCAGCCCGATCAATGGCGGACCGATGGCCGCGCCGGCATCGCCCATCGTGCGATAGACGCCGACGCCGAGCGGACGGTCATCGGGCGGCAACCGATCAGCCAACCACAAGGCGGGGGCGAGCCTGGCCGCGCCACTGGCCACGCCCAGCAGCACGGCGGCCACCGTGTAGACCACCAGATTCGTCGCTGCCGCGAACAGCGCCAGCGCACCGGCCATCGTCAGTCCTGCGAGCAGAATGACGGTGCGGTTGCCCACGCGCCTTGTCAGCCAGCCGGCCGGAAACAGCGCGGCGACGGCGGTGAACCCACCGAGTGACAGCGCGAGACCGATCGCTTGCGGCCTCAGACCGAGGCCGTGCCGCCTTCGATCAGGCAAAACACCGCCAACGGCCAGAAGCCCCACACGAGAGCACACGCCGCCGCCGCAGGGGCGGTGAGCGCCGGGCTGGTGACCAGTATCCGCCGCAGGCCAACCCGCCGGGCGAGCCACGCGGAAGGGAGGGATACGGCGAGCCGCATGATGCCGAAACCCGAGAGCAACAGGCCCACCAGTGTCGCGCTGGCCCCGAGCGAGAGCGCATAGGCGGGCAGAATCGGGACGAGCAGGCCCATGCCGAGACTGGCCAGGCCGGCGCCGCCCGCCAGTGCCAGCCGCGTGCGGCGCGCGTCATTCTGCTCCGGCTGCCCGGCGGCCGGCGGGGATGTTTGCCCGCGTCCACCCATCGCCGATCACCGGGCCGCGACGGTGCGCGCCTGAATGAAGGTGGCCATCCGGTCACGCGCGACCATGCCCAGAAACTGGCCGTCGCCGACGACGGGAAACTGTTCGACATCCTCGGCGCTCATCCGTTCCAACACGCTGTTCAACTCATCGTCAGGACCAACCGGCAGCGTACCGCCGGCCGGAACCATCGCCTCCGCGACGCGCGTTTCGGCCCACCGCTTGCGCGGGATTTCGGTGATGCGCCGCAGCGGTGATCACCCCGACCACGTGCCCGTCATCGACCACGGGAAGGCAATGATGGCCACTCGTCAGCAACAGCTGGTCCACCACCACATCGAGCGTCATGGTGCGCGCGACCTGGGGGCAGTCGGTCATCATCACTTCGCGGACAGTATGGCCCGCCAGCAGCTTCTCCAGTGCCTGTGCCTGCACGCTGTCGATCGCGGCGCCGCGCAGAAACCAGCCGATAAACGCGATCCAGATGCCGCTTGCCCAGTTACCGGTGAAGATTTGCCAGATGCCCCAGAAGATGAGGACGGTTGCCACCAGTTGCCCGGAAGCGCCGGCGATCACGGTCGCCCGTTGCCGGTCGCCGGTTGCCCCCCAGATCGCCGCTCGAAACGCGCGGCCGCCGTCGAGTGGGAATCCCGGCAGCAGGTTGAAAACACCGAGGGCAAGATTGATCCAGGCCAGCCAGCCCGTCATCGCGTGGAGGGTATCAATCCGGTCGGTGCTGAGCCACCATGTCACCGCGAACACCGCCGCCAGCACGAGACTGGTCAACGGGCCGACCACGGCGATCATGAAATCATCACGCGCGCGCTTCGGCTCCCGCTCCATGCTGGCCGCGCCACCGAAGATGTACAGCGTGATATCGCGCACGCGAATGCCGAGCGCCCCGGCGACCGTGCTATGGGCCAGTTCATGCGCCAGCACCGACCCGAAGAACAGGACGCTGGTGAGCGCGCCAACCGCCCAGTACGCGCCGGTCGACCATCCCGCATGCGCCGTGGGGAAGTAATGGCCGGCCAGCGACCAGGTGATCAGGAAAAAGATGAAAAACCAGGAATAGTCGAGCCGGATTTCGACACCGAACACCTTGCCCAGCCGCAACGTACTGCCACCCATCATCATGCTGTTCCTCCTGCCGGATATCACCGGAGCGGCGCGCCGGCCGCACGCGCTGCGCGCTGAGTCGGAGTGCCCACCATGTCATCCTCGACGCTCCCCCTGAACTGCCGCTGTTCCCCGGCTGAGGTCTGGCTGAGTACTCGCACCGTGGGCGCGGTTACGCACGGCCCCACGCCCTCATGCGCCTCTCTCCTTATCGAGCAACCGCGGCGGTGGTCAGGGGGGCGGCATCGGGGTCACGGGCAACGGCGGGAGCATGCCAGAAGTCCCACGCAATGACGCCGATGCCCGCCAATATCACCGCGACACCCGCGATCGCCGGACCAGTGAGGCGCTCATTGAACAGCACGGTCCCGGTCCCGAGGCCGAGGACCGGCACGAGAAAGAGCAGCATCGACGCGCGCCCGACCTCTTCCCGATCGAGCAACCAGTACCAAACGGGGACGGCCAGCGCCGTGCCGGGCAGCGCCAGGAAGAGCAACAGCGCCGTGAACTTGACGCTCCAATCGAGCGCGGGCGCACCTTCCAGCACCAGCGACCCGGCCAGCAATGGCAGGCTGCCGAGGAGAAGTTGCCAGGCCGCAATGACGAGCATGTCGCGGTGGGCGCCCATGCGCTTCACCACCACGCTGCCGGTAGCGCCTGCCAGCGACGCGGTGAGCGCCAGCACCACGCCGGCGGCCGCGTAGGCGTCCGACCCCGTCAGGTCCGGCAGCGCGATCAACACCACACCCAGGACGCCGAAGAGCAATGCGACACCTCGCGCGCGGGTGAATCGTTCACTCAGAAAGAGCACGCCCAGCACGACCGCGATCAGCGGCTGGATATTGCCCAGCACCGACGAAATTCCGACGCCGGCCCGGCCGGGACTGAGAAACATCGCGCCGAAGCCCAACGTGGTCGGTATCAGCGCGAGTGTCACCACCGCGCGCCAGTCCTGCCGCGCCGGAAGCAACGGCCGGCGGCGCCACACCAGGACGCCGGCCAGCGCCAACCCCGCGAACACCAGCGGCGATGACGCATCAAGGCCGGCGCTAATCGCCGCGTAGCAGAGCGCGTAGATCAGGGCCAGCCCGGCGACCACGCCGAGAATGAATGTCCGGGAGCCAGCGATGCGCGTCATAGGTTCATCCGATTGCATCGTTTCAGCGGGCCGCGGCATGTTCGCCCATGTGGCCGCCGGCGGACCCGTGTGGCTCTGGGGGCGCGCTCTGATTCGTCATACCGGAGCGCGGCAACTTTGCGCTCAAGGCGCCGCGATCGGGCAGCGCGGCGTTCGTCCGGCTGCCCGTCATGCATCATTACCATCTTGAGCCGAGTGTCAACGGCGCGGCTGAGCAGCGTCTGATGGCATCCTGAGGACGTGCTGAGCAGGCCGACCGCCAGCCAGACCGCGATGTCGCCTTGCCCACGCCGCCGCCGGCGGTGGATCGATCATCGCGGTCCGGCTATTCGTCCGGTCCGGTGGAGAGCGGTAGGATCAGGGTCGCCGTGGTCCCCTGCCCGACGGTGCTCGCGAGCGACAGCTCACCCGCGTGCTCGTGCGCGATCCATTGGGCGATGGGCAGGCCCAGGCCCGTGCCGCCGGGATCACGGGCCCGCGCGGGATCGGCCCGATAGAAGCGCTCGAAGACATGCGGCAAATCATCGGCAGCGATGCCGGGGCCGGTGTCGCGGATCGACACCTGCACGGATTGGTCGAGCTTGTCGAGCCGCAATGCGACCGTGCCCGCCGGCGGTGTGTACTTGATCGCGTTATCCAGCAGCGCGAGCAGCAACTGCTTCAGCCGGCCCGCATCGCCCTGCACGATCACCGGATCGAGATGCTCGACGCGCAGCTGGTGTCCGCTGGCGAAGTGCCGCGCTTCCGCGAAGGCATCCATGACCACGCGGTCGAGTTCCACCTGCTGCCGGCGCACCGGGACCAGTGCATCCGCCCGCGCCAGCGTCAGCAAATCGGCCACTACATGTGCGAGCCGCCGCGTCTCCCGGGCCGCCTCGGCAATCGCCTCGCGGCGGTCGTCCTCAGACATGGCTGGCCGCTGTTCCACCAGATCGAGGTTGGCCTGGATCGCGGTCAGCGGCGCGCGCAATTCGTGTGAAGCGTCACTGACAAACCGCTGTTGCGCGGCGAATGCCTCTTCGAGACTCGTCAACATCACATTGAACGTCGTAGCCAACCGGCCAAGTTCGTCCTGCCGGACCGCTACCGGAATCCGGCTGGTGAACCTTCGACTGCGGGCGATCGCGCTGGCAGTGTCGGTGAGGGCGGAAATTGGGCGGAGCGCGCGCCCCGCCATCAATGTCGCGCACGCAAGGGTTGCTCCCGTTCCGACAACGGATAGGACCCATACCAGTAGCCGAAATCGCTCCACTGACGCGTCGATGCGTTCCAGTGGACCGGCGGCAAGCACGTATCCCGTGGATTGGTCCGCCGGTAAGGCGTACAAGCGCCAACGATTGCCATCCGCGTCGTTCGCCAAACCAAAGGCGCCGCGCCCCGCGTCTTCGGACATGATGGCGAGGCCGAGCTTGACGAGCCGGTCAAACGGCGGCCCCGACGGGTGCGCCAGCACACCGCGCGGGTCCGCCGATGGCGACTGGTCAACATTGGGCGTTTGGGCGCGCACGTCGCCGTTTAGGTCAAACAACCGGACCACGATATCAAGCTCGGCCGGGATGGAGAGCGACGGCCCGGCGCTACCGGTAATTGCCGAGACGTCCTCGGCGAGCACATGCTCCGCCGCGCCACGGATGCGGCGATCGAGGTCATCGTAGTGGGCGCGGGTGTGGATCGCATACACCGTCAGGCTGACGAGCAGGATGGCCAGCCCGGCCATGCTGCCGTAACACAGGCCCAGGCGCACCCGCAGCGACATCGATCAGCACTCCCGCATCACGTAACCCGAGCCGCGGAGCGTGTGGATCAGGCGCGGCTCGCCGCCGACCTCAAGTTTTTGGCGAAGCTGCTTCACGTAGGTTTCCAGGACATTCGTGCTGCCATCGAAATCGTATCCCCACACCCGGTCCATCAAGAACTCTTTGGGCAGGACGCGCCGGGGGTGCTCCATGAATTGGTGCAGTAGATCATATTCCGTCTTGGTCAGGTCAATCGTCCGGTAGCCGCGCATTGCCTGGTGCGCCCCGGTGTCGAGGCTGAGGTCGCCAAAGCGGATAACCTCCGGCTGCTCCTGTTCGCTGCGACGGAGCAATGCCCGGGCACGCGCCACCAGCACCGCGAAGGTGAAGGGCTTGACCACGTAGTCATCGGCGCCCTGTTCAAGCCCCAAGACCTGGTCCGCTGGCGCGTCCTTAGCAGTGAGGAGCATCACCGGCAGATGCGGGTCGGCCGCGCGCAGCCGGTGCAGCACCTCCAGCCCGTTCATCCCCGGCATCATCACGTCGAGGATCACCAGGTCAGGGTAGTGCTCGCGCGCCAGCGCCAGACCTTCCCCGCCGGACCCGGCCGTATCCACGGTGAAGCCTTCATAGCTGAGACCGCGCTTGAGCACGCGGGTTATAGACGGGTCATCATCAATGACGAGTGTGCGCTGCATGGGGACGCTCCTTTGCACGACGGCGGCCGTTGGCTCTCGTTACCCATCGTACGGATTGCCGTCCGGCCGTTTGTCGGGCAAAAGCGCCCAAGTGGAAAGATGTGCGTGGGGCAATTTCCATCAAGTTCTGTGGTGTTCAGCCCGGATTCGTGCGTCGCTCGGCTATCACCGCGGATGCCCCACCTCGGCCACCGCATTCTGCCGAGCGCTACCGCGCGGGATAGCTGGGCCGGGGCGTTTCGCGGGCAATGCCCTCATCCAGGCGGGAGCGATTGATCCACTGCCGCATCTGACCGTACGCCGGCCGCCATGCGGTGACCATCACCCATTTGAACGCGCCAACCGCGGGCGCTCAGCCCGGATTCGTACACCGCTCAGCTATCACTCAGGCGGCGGTGGGATGCTGGACGGTGAATTAGGTCCCCGGAGGTCAGCTATGGCGGGACATCCCAGCGCGCATGTGGGGCGGTTGCGCCAGATCGTCGCCATCCTCATGCGGCATGGCCTCGGTTTCTTCGTGGGCATCGCCGGCCTGGAGCGATTGGCGCCCTTTCACCGCGGCCTCTTTGGTCATCCAAAGCGGGACACGCCCTATACCCGTCCGGAACACCTGCGGCTCGCGCTTGGTGAGTTGGGCGCGGCGTGGATCAAGCTCGGCCAGCTACTCTCCACGCGCGGCGATCTCCTGCCGTCGGAGTACCAGCGCGAGCTGGCCCAGCTCCAGGATGCGGCCCCGCCCGTCTCGGAGCCGGCCGTGGCGGAGCTGATCATGACCGAACTGGGAGCTCCCGCGGACGCGGTGTTCGCGACATTTGATCACGCGCCGCTCGCCGCCGCATCGATCGGGCAAGCGCACGCGGCCACGCGCGCGGACGGTATCGAGGTCGTCGTCAAAATCCGCCGCCCCGGCGTGGTCGAGCAGGTGGAGGAAGACCTCGACATTCTGCGCCGCCTGGCCGGCGCCGCCGATCACCGTTGGCAACCGGCGGCGCAATACGACCTCGCGCGGCTGGTGGAGGAATTTTCCCAGACCTTGCGTGCCGAGATGGACTACCTGCAAGAAGGCCGCAACGTCGAGCGCTTTTCCGCGCTGTTCGCGGACGATCCGGCGCTGCACATTCCGCGGGTGTTCTGGGAGACGACCACCGCCCGCGTGCTCACGCTCGAACGCATCCGCGGCATCAAGATCGACGACCTGGCCGCGCTCGATGCCGCCGGCATCGACCGGCCGGCCCTGGCGCGGCAGGCCGCACGCATCGTCCTGACGATGGTGTTCGAGCACGGGGTCTTCCACGCCGACCCCCACCCCGGCAATTTCTTTATCGAACCGGACGGCCGGATTGGCCTGATCGATTTCGGCATGGTCGGCACGCTCGATGAGCGTACCCGCGAACTGCTCGCCGATGCGATGATTGCCCTCGCCGGCAGCGATTATGAGGCACTGGTGGACAGCTTGTTGTCGCTCGGCGTCGCACGCCAGCGCGCAGATCGCGACGCGCTGGCGCGCGATCTGCGCCGGTTGCTGGGGCAGCGGTTGGGCGTGCCGCTGGGCGAGGTGGCGTTCGGGCCATTGCTGACTGAAGCGCTTGGTATGATCCGTACCCACTACCTCGTGATGCCGCCCAACCTGGCGCTGCTGTTCAAGACGATTGCCATGTGCGAGGGGCTGGCGGCGCATCTGGACCCGGACTTCCGCCTGGGAGCGATCATTGAGCCGTTCGGGCGAGACCTAATCCACCGCATGTATTCGCCGGCCCGGATCGCGGGGCGTCTGCGCCGGACCGGGATGGAGATGGCCCGGCTCGGCGTTGATCTGCCCGGCCAAATCCGGCATATCGTCGCGGAACTGGACCGGGGCCAGCTGGAAGTTGGGGTGCGGCCGGCGGGCTTCGAGCCGGTGCTGCAACGGCTGGAGCGGCTGGCCAACCGGATCATCCTCGGCATTATCACCGCCGCGTTCATCACGGGCCTGGCCGTCCTGATGACGGTCTATCACCCGCCAGGGTGGGAGCAGTGGGGAGGAGCGCTGTTCGCGGCCGGCTTTGTGGCCGCTTCGGGGCTTGGCATTTTCCTCGCGTGGACGATTCTCCGCCCGCCCCGGCGCTGAGTCCTGCCGGCGCGTGGCGATGGCGCGCTCACCCATTCCCACGCCCGCGGTCCGGTACAATCCGCACGGGTGGGGCGGCTCCGGTGAGCGATGCTCCGCGATGCGCACTGTCTCAGCGGTTCCCCAGTCCACCCTCAGGCGCCGCTCAGCATCGAGCACCAGGCTGGTCCAGGGACGCCGAGGGCCGGCCGCCTGCCCGCCCTTACTTGTTCTTAAACGCGAGAAGCGGAGGCGCTCTACGGCGATGCGGGTTCTCACCATCAATTGCGGCAGCTCATCGCTCAAGTTCGAGGTCATTGACACGGCGGTCGGCGATGGGGCGCTCGTCCGAGCGCGCCGACCAGCTCGCGGGAGCGTAGATAACATCGGTGACCGGGCGGTGATCACGTTCACCGCCGCGAGCGGTGAACGCCTGGCCGAAACCGCAGCCGTAGCCGGTCAAGAGGAGGCCATGCGCCGCGTCCTCGACTGGCTGCGGGCCACCGGACTACTGGGGCCGAGCGGCCCGGCAGCAATCGGCCACCGGATTGTTCACGGCGGTGACCGGTTCAGCGAGCCGGTGCTAATCGATGACGCGGTGCGCGCGGCCATCGACGCGCTGGTGGAACTGGCGCCCTTGCACAACGGCCCGGCACTGGCCGCCATCCGCGCCGCCGGCGCCGTCCTGGGCCCAGATGTGCCGATGGTGGCGACGTTCGACACGCTCTTCCATCGCACCATGCCCGAGCGGGCGGCGCGCTATCCGATCGCCGCCGAACTTGCGGCGAAACATCATGTTCGCCGCTACGGGTTCCACGGACTCGCGCACCGCTCCATGGTCGAGGGCTACGCCGCGCTCACCGCCACGCCCGTGGAGCAGGCGAAGCTGATCACGCTGCAGTTGGGCAACGGCTGCTCGGCGGCGGCGATCGCGGGCGGGCGATCGGTGGATACGTCGATGGGGTTCACGCCGCTGGAAGGGCTGATGATGGGGACGCGGGCGGGCGATGTCGATCCCTCGCTGGCCGGTTTTCTTGCCCGGCGCGAGGGCGTCACCACGGCCACGGTCGAGGACTGGCTCAATACCCGCTCTGGCCTACTCGGCGTATCGGGACGCTCGCGCGATATGCGTGAGTTGCTGGAGCTGGAGCGGGGCGGAGACGCGCGGGCGGCGCTGGCGGTGGAGATGTTCTGCTACCGCGCGCGCAAGTACATCGGCGCGTATCTCGCCGCCCTCGGCGGGGCCGATGCTATCGTGTTTGGCGGCGGTATCGGCGAGCACGCGGCCGCGGTGCGGGCGCGCATCTGCGCCGGGATGGAGTGGTGCGGCCTCACCCTCGATGCGGAGCGCAACGGGCGCACGGTCGGGCGGGCGAGGTTGATTAGCACCGACGGCGCCGCACCACGGGCGTACGTCATCCCCGTGGACGAGGCGGGCATCATCGCCCGCGACACGGCGACCTGTCTGCGGGCCGCGGGCCAGGGATGAGCCACGCCAATTCGACGAACGCCGGCGCGCCGCGGGCGCCCCGGACCAGGAGCGCTTAATGTCAATTCAGTCAACCATTGATGCTATCCGCGCCGAGGAGCGGGTGGCGCTGTACCGCCAGCGCCACCCCGCCGCCGACCGGTGGGCCGCCGGCTATGGCGCCATCGCCCATACCGTCGAGACCCAGGACCGGGTGTTCGGCATGGCGGCGGTGTGCGCCGCCCGCGCGATCACCGGGGACGGCGTGCCCTTGTTCGACCTACTCGCCGCCGCTGACCGCGTGGCCAGCGCCGCCATGTGGCTGGTCGCACACGAGACCTACGCCCGCAACGTCTACCGCGATGGGCGCGACCTCGCCCCGGAAGACTTCAAGGCCACGCCGGAGGGCCATACCGGCGGCGCGCTGAACATGGTCCCCGCCTACGTCTGCTACATGGCGGTCAATGCCATCACCGGCATCACCCGTTCGTGGGTGATGGGGCAGGGCCACACCGTCGCCGCCATCGATTCGATCAACCTACTGTTGGATAACATGACCCCCGCCCACGCCGCCCGGTACAGCGTCAGCGATGAGGGGCTGACCGGCTACGTGCGCGACTACTACTCCTACCAGTCCGCGCCGGATGGGTCCCCCGCGTCGCCGCTGGGCAGCCACATCAACCCCTATACGGGCGGCGGCATGGTGGAGGGCGGCTACCTGGGCTTCACCGAGCTGCAGTACGTCCACATGCCCCTGCCGGGCGAGCGGCTGGTCGCCTTTCTCAGCGACGGCGCATTTGAAGAGCAGCGCGGCAGCGACTGGGCGCCACGCTGGTGGCGGGCGGAGGACAGCGGCCTGGTCGTGCCGATTATGATCAACAACGGCCGCCGCATCGATCAGCGCACGACGATGGCCCAGGAGGGCGGCGCCGACGGGTTAGTGCCACACCTGCGGCTGAATAGCTTCGATCCCTTTATCTTCGATGGGCGCGATCCTGCCGCCTTCGTCTGGGCGATCTGGGAGGCTGAGGCGCGGCTGACAGCGGCTGCCGAAGCGGTGCGCAACCGGGGCGAGCATTACCCCGTGGCCCTGCCCTACGGCATCGCCGTGGCGCCCAAAGGGTCCGGATTCTACGGCGCGGGCACGAACCTCGCTCACAACTTGCCGCTCGGCGCCAACCCGCATACGGACCGCCAGGCGGGCGAGCGGTTCAACGACAGCGCCCGGCGGCTGTGGGTGCCGCCCGCGGAACTGAACGCGGCCGCGGAGGCGATGCTACACCACGCCGTCTCCCACCGCCCGCGCGAGCGCGACCATGCGCTGGCGTGGCGCGACGTGCGGCTGAAGAACGTGCCCGCGCCCGCCTTCCGGCCGGTGACCGAGGACCAGCGCGACCCGGCCCGCTGGACACGGCATTCGCCGATGGCGGCCGTGGACGCGATGTTTCTCGCCACCGTACAGGCCAACCCGCACCTGCGCCCGCGGGCCGGCAACCCGGATGAGATGCGCTCCAACCGCATGACCCGCACGCTGGAAGCGCTCAAGTTCCGGGTGACGGACCCCGAGCCGGGCATCCCGGAGGCCATCACCGGCGCCGTGATCACCGCGCTCAACGAGGAGGCGGTGGCAGCGGCGGCGCTGGGCAACAAGGGCGGTATCAACATCATCGTCAGCTACGAGGCGTTCGCCGCCAAGATGCACGGCATCGTCCGCCAGGAGCTCATCTGGGCCGTCCACGCCACCCTGGCCGGGCGGCGACCGGGCTGGCTGTCGGTGCCGCTTGTGCTCACGTCTCATACCTGGGAGAACGCGAAAAATGAGCAGTCGCACCAGGACCCCGTGCTGGCCGAGGCGCTGCTAGGCGAGGCGGCGGACGTGTCGCGCGTGCTATTCCCGGCCGACCACAACACTGCCGCCGCCGTGATGCACGGCGTGTACCAAACGCAAGGCCAAATTTGGACCCTGGTTGTACCGAAGTCCGGCACGGTGGCGGAGCTGTTCACGCCGGAGGAGGCGGCGCGGCTGCTGGATCAGGGGGCGCTGCGGCTCGATTGGGCAGGCCACGACCCGGCGCACGCGCGGCTGGTGCTGACGGCAGTCGGCGCGTATCAGCTTGAGCAGGCGCTGATCGCCTCCGCGCGGCTGACCGAGCGGAGCATCGCGCACGCGGTCAACTACATGCTGGAGCCGGGGCGGTTCCGGTCCCCGCGTGGCGCGGCGGAAGCGGCCATCGTCGCACCGGCTGTCCTGCTGGCGGCGCTGTACCCGGCAGCCGTGCCGGCCCGCATTTTCATCACCCACACGCGGCCGGAGCCGCTGTTGGGGATGCTCGCGCCCTCCATCCGGGAGGGTGGCCGCACGGACTGCCTGGGGTTCATCAATCGTGGCGGCACGCTCAGCATCCCCGGATTGCTGTTCGCCAACCGCTCCACCTGGGCGCATATCGTGGACGCGGCGGCGCGGCTGCTCGACGCACCGCGCGAGCAGTTACTCACCGCGGCCGAGCTGGCCGTGCTGGACGGGATGGCGACGCCGGAAGGGGTGCTCGTGTAGGGGCATGGCCGGCCGCGTCCTGCTCGCTGTGCCACCGTTCACCGCCCCTGCCCATCGGCCGGCCAGGGATGCCAGGCCTGCTGCTGCACCTGCACGCCCCCCTTCTGCGCCAGCACCTCCCACCGGGAGCGGTCGCCCTCGCGCCAGAACCGCAGGTCGAGCACGTCGGCCCTCACCTTGATGCCGCGCAGCGTCACATCCGGCAGCCACCGGGGCAGTTCCGGGTCGACGAACAGGCGGCCGTAACCGCGTCGCGTTCGGGCTGCTGCTCGTGGTGATGTTCAGCATCGGGCTGGCCGCGGTGCTGACGGGGATCAGGCCTGCTGCTGGTGTACGCTGGCCCGCAGCTCGCACGCCTGTCACGGGTCAAGGCGGGGAGCGGCCTCGCGCGCGCTGCCGGTCGTGAGCGCTGCGGCGGTGATCGTGGCGGGCCTGCTGATCATGCTACGCGCTGCCGGACAGAGCGGCTTGCCGCTTGTCTGATCGGTCGCTGCACCCGGTCAATCGTCACGGATTACGGGAGACGCCGCCCATGCTGGACTCTGACCCGCGCTGCATCGATCGGCGCCGCGCGCTGCGGCTGGCCACGCTGGGACTGGCGGCGCTGGCGGGGCCGCGGGCCGGCAGCGCGCGCGGGCAGGAGACGGCTGTGCCGCCGGTCTGGATCCCGCCGGATGCCGGCGCGCGCGAACAGTGGGTGGCGGTCAACCTGACAGCCCAGGCAGCAGTGGCGATGCGGGGTGCCGGTCGGGTGCGCGTGGCCCTGGCCACCACCGGCATGGACGGCTGGGAGACGCCGGAGGGGATCTTCCGCATCAACCGCCGCGTCTACAACGAGACGATGACCTCGGCCGCGCTCGGCATCAGCGACCCGAACGACCAGTACGTCCTCACCGGCGTGCTGTTCACGCAGTACTTCACCAACGTCGGCCACGCCCTGCACCTGAACTACTGGCGGCCGGACGAGGTGTTCGGCCGGGTGCGGACCAGCCACGGCTGCGTCGGTCTGCGCTACGACGACGCGGCCTTCCTGTGGGACTTTCTCCGCATCGGCAGCCGCGTGGTGATCCACAGTTGAGCGGTGGCCATCGGCCGGCAGGCGTTGCCCGTTCTGCTGTCCAGGCCTATGCTGTGAGCATCTACTACACCGGGTAGGAGTAAGCAACATGATGCTCAGTGCGGCGCTGCGCACGTCTGCTTGGCGACCCTCGTTCGGCGCGCTGCTACCGGCCCTGCACGGGTTCGGCCTGCGCGGCTGGTGGGTGGCCTTTGGCGCGACGCTGGCCAGCGCCATGGTGATGGGCGTCCCGACGGTGATGTTCGACAATCCCTGGTTCCGGCGGATGACGCCGACCCGGCCCCAGGACTACGTGTTCTGGGGCGCCTCCGCAGCGCTTATCGGCCTGATCACGGGGACGTTCGTCGGGCGCCCGGAGGGGGCCGGGGACCGGCAGGCGCTGACCGGCGGCTTCCTGTCGTTCCTCGCCATCGGCTGCCCGATCTGCAACAAGGTGGTTGTGCTGCTGCTCGGCGTCTCGGGCGCGCTAACCTTGTTCGGCCCGGCCCAACTCTTCATGGGCATCGCGTCACTGGTACTGCTGGGCTGGACGCTACTGCTACGCGCTGGCGCGGTCGCCGGTACGTCCTGCGCTAGCGCTCCCCGGTCCTGACAGTCGCGCGAGTGCGGGGCACGAGCATGGCCCCCGGTCAACGCGTTTGCAGGCCGCATTCATGAAATCCTGGAGACGCTGGCGGCGCAAGGGCACCGGCGCGGCCAGCAGTCAACGCAGCTGCAGCACCAGCAGCGCCACACCCGCGAACGCGAGCCGATACCAGACGAACACGTACAGGGGCCGGACGGCCACGTAGCGCAGCAGCAGGTCGACCGCCAGCAGACCGACAGCGAATGAGACGATGATCCCGGCCACGAGGGCGGCCGGGCTGACCCCTTCGGCTGCGGCGGTACGGAGATTCGGCAGCTCCTTCAGCGAGGCGGCGACGACGATGGGCGCCGCCAGCAGAAACGAGAACCGCGCCGCGGCGGCGCGGGAGAGGCCCGCGAACATCCCCGCGGCGATCGTGGTACCCGAGCGGGACACGCCCGGCGCCAGCGCCAGCGCCTGCGCCGCACCGATCAGCAGCGCCCACCGCGTGTCCAGCCGCTCCACCCCGGATGCCTGCTTCGCCCATCGCTCGGCGGCGAGCATCAGCAGCCCGAACCCGGCGAGCAGGGCGATCACCAGCCGCGTGTCGCGCGTCCTCTGTTCAATCAGGTCGTTGAACAGCCCGCCGACGATCACCGCGGGCACGGAGCCAACTACAACCAGCAATGCTAGCCGGCCGAATGAGCTCCAGTCGCGCAACCGGTGGCGGTGGATGAGGGCGTCCGCAACCCCATGCCGCGCCAGCCGCACGAAGTCCCGGCCGAAGTACACCAGCAGCGCGAGCATCGTGCCGAGGTGCAGAGCCACGTCGAAGCTGAGCGGGTGCGGCTCCCAGCCGAGCATGCGTGGGACCAGCACCAGGTGGCCGGAGGAAGAGATCGGCAGGAACTCCGTCAGTCCCTGCACGAACCCGAGCACGATCGCGTGGAACACGGTCATAGAACGCCCTCACCCAGCCCCCAGTAAGGCGGGACCTCCTCTCTCCCCGGCGGGAGGTCCCACAGGCAGACGCGGGGAAACCGTCTTCACGGCGCGTTGGCATGCGAGTAACCCTCGATCGCTCGGCCACCCACTCCAGGGATACACCACGGATCGTGGGAGGCCGGGTTGTATCGCGGTGGAAATCCAATGAGCGCCGCCGGCCGGCGCGGGGACGAGTCGTGCGCTCACAGGCGGGTCTGCCATGACAGGACGTCGTCCGGGGCGGTCATCAGGCCGTAGCGCTCCGGCGCAGTTCGGGCGATGCCGCCTCCTTGATGCCCGTGGGCGCGCGCCACAGGTACCAGCGTGACAGGAGGGCGAGGATCACGGCCTCGGCGAGCGTCATGCCGATCAAGATGCTCGTGGCCGTGACCCAGAACTCGAACGGGAACATCTGGATCAGATGGTCCCGTCGCGGGTCGAGCAGCCACAGGTCGTTGGCGAAGCTGAGCAGGTGGAATTGTGTGAACAGCCGGTCGAAGTCCAGCGCGACCGTCACACCGAAGGCGGCGCCCGCCAGCACGAAGACCAGCATCGTCAGCCAGGTCAACCGGGCCAGGGCGCGCAGGCCCGCCCGCCCCTGGAGCACGAGCCGCAATGCCGCATACACGAGGATCACCACGATCGCGACTTCCTGTGCTCGGAAGATGACCTGGACGAGCTGCTGCACGTCGCGCATGTGCAACACCTCGCGGTCGTTGAACAGCGAGCCGGTCTGCCCGGCGAAGTCCGCGACCTGGATGCGCAGGTAGTCGTCGTCGCTGAACAGGTAGGTGCGGATCGCGCGCGTGGCGCGCAGCAGCTCAGACCTGGGGATGCCGGCCACCGCCTCCACGTTGTAGCGGTTGATGCTGAAGTCATACAGCCACTGCGCGCCAAACAGATAGCGCACGTTCGTCCCAATCAGCGCCACCGGGACGCTGAGCGCGAACAGCACGGCGCCGAGGCGCAACACCCAGCGGGCCGACGCAGGCACGCGCGAGGGAGTGCCGGGAACAACGGATCCAGCGGTCAAGGCTTCCTCCTCAACTACGTGGCCACCTACTATCACTTGTAGTATAGGAGAGGGAGCATTGCCTCACATATGCCGCGCACCGAACATGCACTCCGACGGATGTGTCAGGCCGGCTGCTCGACGAAACAGAGGATGGTTCATGACCTCTCACTCTGGCGGGTACTCCATGGTGGAGTGTCGGAGGCCCGAAAGGTTGAGGGCCATCGAGAAGAACCCGGACCGCGTGTATGCACAAGCTGCCCGAACCACTCTTATGCTTGCTCGTAGTTGGCCTCGCCGCGGTCACCACCACGACCGTGCTCGTCACGCTGGCCGCGACCAGCGACATCCACCTGGTGCTGCACGCCTGCTGCGCCAACTGAGCGCCCTCGATGCTCACGTGACCAGATAGGCCGCGGGGTCGGCCAGGAACTGCTTCTTGCAGGACGGCGCACAGAAGGCGATGGTCCGCCCTCCATGCGCGACCGTGTGGCGGGCGGTCGCCGGGTCCACGTCCATCAGGCAGACCGGGTCCAGCCGCTCCAGGCCGTCCCCGTCCCCGGCGCTCTCGACGAACGGGGTATACGGCGCCTCCGGGGGCGGCAGGTAGCGCTCGTAGATGTGGTCGGCCAGCACCGGGGGCGGGGGCAGCACCGCGCCCGCATCGAGCATCGCCTGGGCGTAGTCGTACACCGCCGGGATGAGCGCGAGGTCGTTGAGGTCGCCCAACCAGATTGACCGCCCGTGCAGCTGCAGCAGGGCGTTATTGCCGACCGCACAGGGCCCCAGGCAGCCGGTGAAGGTCAGGTGGAGCCGGTTGCGGATGTGCCGGCGCTCCCACTCGTCGCCCCACAGGCTATTGTCGAATGGCATCCGGCCCTTCTCTGCCCAGCCGCAGCAGCAGTTGCCGTTCTCCCGCGAGCAGACGAACAGATTGCCCGTGACCTGAACGATGCGGAACTCCTCGCCCCGGGCCCCCACCTTGACCGTGGAGATACTCGGCCGGCGCGGAGAAATCGGCGTGTCACTCATAGTGCTGGTTGCTCCCGTTCAGGTGTTCTCGGACTGGGATGGTCCGGGGCGTTCCCCGCCTGCATGGTGCGCAACGCTCGTCGTCGGCCGTGACCTCGACGAGGATGTCTTCCGGCTCCATGCCGGGCATCGGTGCGGCAACCGTGAGGCGGTCCTCGCTGCGGTACATCTTCACGGGGACGGGCTGTGCGCTCCCGGTATCGTTCATCGCGGTCATGGGTCCCGCCTGCGGCCGCACACCCGCGGTCGCTAGCGCGTGACGTTGAGGATGAGCATCAGCCCGCCCCCACCGTGCTGCTCACGGTTGTCGTTGGTGGTGTGATGGTTGATGTGGCAGTGCAGCAACCACTTGCCCGGCTCGCGCGCCTCCCAGATGCCCCGGACTCCGGGCCCGTAACTGAGCGCCACCAGGACCGACCGAATCCCCACTGCTTCAAGGCGCAGGGCCGACAGGCGGGCTTCCAGCTCGTTCGGGAAGCGTGCACGACCGCAATGTCCTTCACGGTGGTCCCTCCTGTCCCTACCGCCTCACGAGGAACCAATGGAGGTGCCCGGGGCACTCACCGTCGAGCTCGGCGAGCACTTCCCACTCCTCCAGCTCCAGCTCTCATGGGTCCTCGCCCGGCTCCAGGTCGCGGTGAGCGCTCATCTTACTCCACCGGGCGGCGCCGGCGCCCTCTCCCGATGTCTCCGGATTTCTCGATGCCAATCGTCGTGGTGGTCGTCCCACTGACGCCGGCCGGGTCCTCCGCCACCACGGCATCCACCGCTGGCAGCTCGCTGTGGCGCTCCATGGGCGGGGTCGTCTGGTCGGATACTGCGCACGTGCGCAGTATCCGACCCACGGCGCGCGGCAGTGACTCCTCGGGGGCCGCCGTCGTGGCGGTCACCTCGGCTACGTCCGCGGTCATCACGGCATCGATGGCCGTCTGCTCGGCCTGCCGTTCGGCCGGTGGGCGCCGTCGTCGGCCACCGGGTGGGGGTTGCCCTGACTCGGCCAAGACGAAGCGCAGGGTATTGGGGGCGGATGTGCGCCAGACGAGGTCATAGCCCCGCCGCTTGGCCGCGACGCTGAGCCGCCGCTTCTCGGTGCGCTGGGATTCGCCCTCGCCCAAGCGTACCGTCGCTCCCACACCGCCCTGCTCGCGCACGGCGTCCAGCAACGCGAAATAGGAACTCAAGTTCAAGCCGGACGCGGTCCCGCGCCGCTCCAGGTCTTCCCTCGTGAGGACGCTCTCCAACCGCGGCACCGGTTCCTCCTGTGGGATGTCATCTCGGTCAGCGTACACGGCCCGTCATGGAGCGCAGAAGCGCGATGTCGCACACTGCATGAACCACGGCCTGAGGGACCGTCAGAGGTGGCTGAAAGGGCCTTACGTGGTCGAGTCCTGTGGAGATTGCGGGTTGGCCGCCGGAGCCATCTTCAGCAGGCGCGTGATGGCCAGGCGGACGAGGGTTCCAAGAGAGATATCCTGCGCGAAGGCCAGCCGCCGGAGCTCCTGGTAGGTCGATTCGTCAATCATCAGGTGGAGTTGGCGGGTTTTCATCGGCGCCCCGTCCGCACGGATGGCTGCCAGTCCGCATCACGCACCCGATAGGTTGTGCCGTAGATGTGGCTACTATTCTGCACATCGGTCACGCTGACAATGTTCGGGGCAAAGCAGGTTCCGTTCATGAGTTCGTCGGCGAGTTTGCGCGGCCAGTATGGTTGGTCAAGCGTGATAATGTAGTGATAGTGTGGTTTATTCCTTTTCAGATAGTTCTTCATATATGTACAATTGTACCACTTCTGCGCCTAACTGTCAAGTATTATCGTGGTATTATGTTATTACCGCGGGGATAGATCCCATTTGAGTGTGATCCGCTGTTCGGGCGGTCTGCTGTCCGACGCCGCGTCCGCATCCCGCGCGTCGCGTCTGGCCCTGTACTTCTCCCACCCCAGGGCCACGTCTCGCTCGGCCAGGGCCGCGACAATCACCGGCGCGCTCGCACCCGCATCGAAGAGCACGCGGGCAATCTGGACCAGGGACGCGGATCGGTCGACCCGGCCGTCGGGGGTGTGTTTGGCGGTCTCACCGTCCCACACCCGCCGCGCCGCGCGCGACAATCGCACCGAGGACCAGGCGGTCGCCGGCGCGCGTATCATCTCCGTCACCCGTCTGACCAGCGGCAGCTTCGGTAACGGGTCCACCAGCTGACCCAACTCGTATACTCGCCCCGTCTCCCGCACCACCGTGACGACGGCCCGGTCGGCGTATTTGCGGTTGACCGTGCCGGGCACGCGCAAGAGCTGGGTGAGGTCCCACCCGCTGCTGTCCGCCCCGACCGCACAAGCCAGGCGCCGATTGAGGGCTTCGCCGTCGACTGGTGGAAGCGGCGTGGTCAGTCGCCAGTAGCACTGCAGCCGGCCGGGCGAGGACTCGATCACCACACTCGGTGGGGGCACGGTGTCGGTCGGGATGGCGCCGTGGTCGAGGTCCACATACAGCGACGCCAGGGGGGCAGCGTCTGCCTTGCGCCGGCGCCATCGGGTCGTCAGGTGTGCGCCCATGTAGATGTCGCACTGGTCCGCAGCGGCTTCCTGTGCAATCCACCCCAGTGCCACGGTCGTCTCGGCCGGATACACGAAATAGGCGGTTCTGAGTCGCTCCAGCTTGGCCGCTGGCGTCGGCCGCAGGCCAGAGAACAAGGCGAGGAACCGCGGTCCCGCGCCCGTGCCGTCGAATAAGGCGTGCCACAGCTCAGGCAGGAAGGCCAGCTCCTCCTACTGAGGTTCCCGGTCTCAGACGGCAGCCTGAGCACGGGCGAGTTGCTCCCGGATGCGGTACGGCTCGTCCTGTGGGATGACGGATTGCGCTTCGGCTTCTAACTCCAAGCAGTCATGTTCCAAGGAATAGGAGTGGTGTTGTTCGGGACTCATCATGCAGTAGTGATGATATAAGACAGCATTATATACCGAATTTATGGAGATTTCGCCATCAGTATCAAAAGTGCGCACGGCCACCATGTCTTGGTAAGGTGTGCCGTCCTCTTTTTATAACCAGTTCGTGCTACACCAGTTGAACCTGCTCATCGTCTAGTGCATGTTCATGTGTGAATATTCATGTACCAACACATGTTATGATATCGCTGCAAGCAATGTATCCCGCTCCATTTCGGCATTTATCCTTGCATCGAGCAACTTATTGGAGTGATTGTAACTTATGACCAAGTATCATGCATTGACGGTATTGTACAATATCAGTATAATACTTGTATGGAGCACGACACCGGCACAGGGCCGCAATATCAACGACTAGCAGCCGCACATAAGGAGGATACGTCAATAATAGCCGAGCGATCACAGTGCCATTCATCGGTCAGTAAGCCGGCAATAGCATCCATCCAGGTCCACGACCTTCGTCCAGTCCCCTTCAGCCAACAGGGCAAACACGGTCATGACGTTGCCATTGCCGCAGCACACCTCCCGGGAAATCGTCGCTTTGCCCGCGCAGCGCAGCCGTGCCCCCATTGCTAATTGCACCCGCAGTCCTTCATAAAAGTTCAATGCCATAATGCTGTCCTCTCCCTTCTGCTCCCATTCCTCCAACTTCTTCCTCGTATCTCCGTTGACTTCCTTACCGTCAATCGTCCAGCTGCTCCCTCTCCGCATAATAGCCATCTTCGGCAAGAACTCCGCGTTGCTCGGGACATCGTCCGGCAAATATCGTAGTGAGAAACCGCGTTTTGGTGCCAGCACCGCAACGAGGCTACGCCCGTGCTTTTCTGCATTAGCTTTCTTCTCTGCGAGCATCGCCGCTTCACTCCCTGGTTGTGCTTTATCTTCGTCTTTGAGAGAGAACTTCCATACTGGCGTCTCTGGCATCTGATTCATCAAGGTCGACATGCCTAAGACTGGGTTAGGAGCAAAGGAGGGCCATCCACGCCAAAGGCTGTCATACGAATCAAGCAGCCATTGTACAGTCAGGTTCCGGCGTTGATCTATGTCGGCATGGTAATCAGAAATGTTGCCAGAGAAAAACTCGTTCCAATCTGTTAAACTCATGCGAGCCATAGTCTCTTTTGAATACTTGCACTCGAGTAAGACATTCAGACCGGACAGCAACCTGGTAATGCTAAACCGATGGTTATCTCCTACGAAGAAAAGTCCGGTATTGGAGTGGATGGAAGCCGCGTCGGTGTGAGAGAAGTCAGACAGTGCGGCGACTTCGGTTGCGTAGTCGAACAGCCGATATAGTGGCACCAGTCCTGTGCGAGGCGCCAAGCGACTGATTATAGTATAAGCCCGGTAATACTCTTGGTTATATGTATCGGTATGCCGACGGACGAACATGTGCTCGAGGTGTCGCACATACGATTGAGGGTAGGTCTGATTAAGATAGCTATCTTGCTTGATGAATAGCGGAAAAGTCGCATATAGTTCTTCGACGATAGAGATGCAAGAGAAGAGATCAGCCAGCCTACGGTTGAAGTCGTGTACACGTTCGAGAGCATCCTTATCCCCTAGGGAGTAATTGAGAATCTCGCCATATCCGTTCACAGCAAGAATGCGGGCGAGAAACTTTGCGGGTGAGAGATCAGCCAAGCGCTGGTGTTCGAGTTCATGGTCGGCAATGGTGAGGAATTGAGGGACAGCATCGCTGGGGATTTCGCCGACGAAGCCCAAGCGTTGGACGGGAACTGGTAACATGATAGGGAGATACCAGGCACCAAGAATGACTGAGTAGTACGCTTGGTTAGCATAGGTAAAGCCGAGGTGGGGATTGGTGCCTCGCCAAGCGAGTTCTGTAGAGCCAAGTTGGACGGGGCAAGCGAAGGTGCCGGCCACATGGAGGGGGTTCGGGGCGACGCTCGGAACGGTCATCTCAACAGCCATTACTCTAGAATGGATAGGCGCAGCGTTTCACAGACAGCCCGTGCGTGCGCCAGGATAAGGCGCCGAGCGAGGTGCCACTCGCCGTAGGGGAGGGCCGCCTCGTCCAGCAGCCGCTCGATCTGTTCACCGAGCGACTGATCGTCAAGCTCGGCTCCGCCCGCATCCACAACCACGCCACTCGATCCGAACGTCCCACTGGCGGCGATAGGTCGTTGCCCCTGGCTCGGACGGGGCGAGGGTACCATGTCACCGTCCGGAACGACAGTATCTGCTGTGAGGTCGGCAGCAGGCGGCAATTGGTGCTGCTGCAAATGGCCGACATCGATCCCCAAGGCAGCCGCTATGCTCTCAAGCTTCTTCTTCTCAGGCCGCTTGATATCCCCATGCTCCAGCTTTGAGACATAGCCGCGCCCCTGCTCCCCAAAACCGGCTGCCACCGCTAGGGCTGTTACTGACATCCCTCGGTGTTGCCGCCATGCCCGCACGGTCGCCCCAAGCGGGCTAGACATGCGCCCGTCCCCGTGCAGCGGCCTCTCCTTGCGGCCCCGCATCTCGTCCTCTCTTTCCCACCGCTGTGCACTTGAACCACCGCATGCTTCAGTGGCCGCGAAGCACCGGCGCTCAACAATCTTCAAAATAAACGCTGCAATTCCTCTTGACAAGCGGCGGACACTCTGCAATGTTGGATTTGAAGAGGAAACAATATTCAATTGTAGGCAGGTGAACAATGCTCCTCGCGGCTCAATGGACGGACCAGGACGACCTGACCGAGACCAGGTTTCCCCGGCACCGAACCCCACGTGTCATCTCTGAGCAGCCCACCACCACCGCGTCTCTCTTCCCGGCCAGGCTCACCCCGCACGCCATGGTCCGCTGCGCCCAGCGCGCCCTCGCTTCCGAACAAGTCAGCTACATCCTCCACCACGGCAAGCCGCTCCAGCGCACTGGCGTCACCTTCGTCGTGCTGCGGCGGTGCGACATCCCACGGGCCGACCGGCGCTTCAACACCTTCGCCAAGCTGGAAGGTGGGGTGGTCATCCTCAATGAGCGCGGTTCGGTGGTCACGGCCTACAAGGGCAAGGACAACTACCGGAGCATCAGCAGGAAATTCAAGGGCCGCGCGCGGAGCAAGCGCCGGCTCCTGGCCCGGTCCCGGCCAGCCCAATGCCTGATGCAATAGACCGCTGCGGTCACTGACTGACCAGCAACAGCATGTGCAGCCCGTCAGGTCGTGCCACCCGGCACGGCCTGGCCAACGACAGGAGCGTCACCCATGACCAACCTGCAACGCACCACCAACCTCCTTGGCGGTGGCACGTACAACGAGAACGCCCAGCGCAAGCTGGCCGGGCCGTTCGCCGAGCTCGGCGTGTGGCCAGCGGTTCTCACCAACGGCGGCTTCAACTTCAACCGCGCCGACCGCAGCAAGCTGTCCCGCCTGGTGGTCCCGGGCGTGGTCAACGTCAGCCCGTCCGATGAGGCACTGCGTGCCGTGGGCGGCTTCGGCGGCGACGACGGGCGCGCCGACACATTGCGTCACATCTGGGAACGGGAGGTCTTCCACTCCGTCGACCGGGTGGTGCAGACCCTCCAGCGCCACCGAGTCGTCGGCAGCCAGACGATTTGGCACCAGGGCATGCGCTCCGGCCATCACCTCGTCACCGAGGCAGCGCTACGCCGCCTGCATGAGCGGGTGCCCGACATGCTTATCTTCATCCGCACGGTCGTCCCGGACGATGTCATCGAGCGGCAAAAGGCCCTGCGCGGCCACGCCCTCTTCCATGACCTGCAGCGAGAGGGCATCGCCCAGGTCACACTCGTCTCCGACAACAGCGGTCCCTTCGCCGTGCGATACAAGCTCGACGAGCAGGACAAGATGGAGGCGACGGCCGTCGCCTCCTTTGCGGCCGGCAACGCGATGTTCACCCGGGTCAAGTCGCTGGCCGAGATGGGCCGGGGCCTGGGCCAACTCGGCCCCTTCGCCGGCCTCGCCTTCGCCAGTCGCCAGGTGGAGGCCATCACCACCTGGATGGCGCCCTGGCGGCGCGACAGCGACCAGTACGTCCGCACACAGCACGGCCGGGTGGACCTCCACCACGTCCTGCATGAGGCGCTCCTGGCCACCAAGACGGTCCTCCACGACCGCGATGCCCGGGCCATCGATGTCCCCATCGACCTGACCGTCCCCTGCTACCTGGCGTATACCATGCCCATCTCGCCCACCAATAAGCCGGCGTGGGAGTTCCTCGCCAGCGAGCTGCGCCGCTACCTCAAGCAGACCTACCCCTCGGTAGTGCCGATGTTCGCCTCGGGTCAGGGCACGCCCGACGCCCGCTACCACGGCACCTGGTGGATTCAGGCCTCGGCCTGTTTCCCTCTGCCCTCGCTCCTTGCGCTGCTCGACGACGAGCCGGTACTGCCAGCGCGTATGGCGGACTCCGCCCAGGCGCGGCCGTTGCCTTCACTGGTGCTACCCGGCCGGAACGGCAGGGGGGCGAGCACACCGGAATACGTGCCCTGACCCGTAACCGTCACCCCATCCACCCGTTCAGGTTCAGGAGGACCGACCATGAAGACCCCCGTGGCCATCTTCAGTCTGGTCGCCGGTGCCGCTCTGCTCGGGACGGCCACCTTTGGCTGTCAGGAGGCGCGGCAGCTGGATGCCGCACCTGGCCGCTTCCCACCGGGGAGCGAGGAGCGCATCGGCGCCGGCGAGTTCGCCAACGGCTACAACGTGCTGGACCTGGGTCCCTGCCGCTTCGCCCAGACCTACCGGAACGAAGCCCTACTGCTCGGTCCGCCGGTCACGGGTACGGCGGGAGCTCGGCAGACCTTCGCTTACGGCCGGCTGGAGTGCCATCCAGTCGACGGCCGGGGAGACGTGGAGGTGACCCGGAGTTCCCTCGGCCTGGCTCAACTGCTCGCAGAGGGGCGGCGACCCATCACCGGCGTGGAGTTGCCGCCGGTCGTGCAGGCTTACCTGGCGACGTTCGTGGAGGGCGGGCTCGACCCCGACCGCTACGTCGGCCGGCCCCTCAGCGGCGCCGTGTGCGGGCAGGACCGCTGCCGGACCTTCTTCGACAAGCAGGTCCTCAGCTACAGCCCGCGTGACCAGGGCAGCAGCACACCCGACCGTGTCGTCGCCGAGCCCCTGGGATGCTGGTCCGTGCCAGCCTGCCGCCGTGGGCTGCCGGGAGAGGGACTGATGACCCGCACGACGCGGCTGTCCCAGCCCTGGCTCGCACTCCTCTGGGGAGCCGGTGGGCTCCTCCTTCTGGGCGGTGCTGTACTGATCCTCGTCAGCCGACGGCGAGTGTTCGGCGGGTCGTTCATCACCGGGTAGTCGTTGCCTTGGGGACTACCACCGCGGTGGGAACGCCCACTACAGCATCTGGGGCCACATCAGGTTGACAATCCCAGGGGTGCGCCCAAGGACGTTGACCGCTGGCACACGAAATGAGTTCCACCATGGATGTCGTGGGTGAGGTTCTCGGCGCCGGCCTATTTTACACGGTCGTGCTTCTCTACAAGACGGTGGTCGGGACCGTGCGGCTGGCGGCCCAGCTCACCACCACGCTGCTGCCCCCGACCCCATCCCTCGGTATCGCCGCCGGCGCGGCGGTGCTCGCCGCCGGTGCGTGGACACTGCTCCTCGGCGGGCTGTGGGCCATGGTCAGCGGCGGCGCCTTCGCGACCGTGGGTCTGGTGGTCGGCGCCGTGGTCGGGTGCTGCGTCGGCTATGCCGTGTTCGACCGTGGCCGTTCCCAGGCCGCTGCCCGGGCGGGCGCGGTGGCGTTCGGCGAGCGCGCGGGACCCTTCGGTGTCCGCGCACCGCATGTCGTGCACCGCTCCGCGCGGGTGCGGCACGTCGCCGTGTTCGGTCCCACCGGCTCGGGCAAAAGCACCGTGCTCAAGAACCTCATGCGCCAGGATGCCGCCGCACCGGGTCAGCCCGGCCTGCTGTGCCTCGACATCAAAGATGACCTGGTCACCAGCATGGCCGCGCACCTGCCCGCCGCCCGCCTCGGCGACGTGCTGTTATTCGACCCGGCCGACACCGCCTTTCCACCGGCGTTCAATCCCCTGGCCGACGTCCCGGAAGACCAGCGCACCCTGGCCGCCGGCGAGCTGGTCGCCTCGTTCCGCCGGCTGTACGCCGATGCCTGGGGGCCACGACTGGAGCACGTCCTCCGACAGGTGGTGCTCACCCTCCTGGAAACCCCCGATGCTACATTGCTCGATATCGGCCGACTTCTCACCAACCCGGCGTATCGCGAGTGGGCGTTGTCCCACGTCACCAACTTCTCGGTGCGCGACTTCTGGGTCCAGGAATACCCGGGCATCGTTGGCAAGGGCGGGTCACTGGCCAACGTCCAATCGATTCTCAATAAGCTCGGCATCTTCGCCTACCCCGAGGTCCGCAACGTGCTGGGCCAGACCCGGCCCGGGCTGGATATTGCTGCGGCGATGGACGCGGGCCAGCTCGTGCTGGTCAATGTGCCGCAGGGGGTGCTGGGCGAAGACGCCGCCTTCTTCCTCGCCTCGCTGCTGGTGGGCCGGGTCCAGGTCGCCGCCCAGCGGCGGGTCAGTCTGCCACCGGCGCGCCGGCGCACCTTCTATGTGTTCGCCGATGAGTTCCAGAATTACCAGACCTCGGCCGTGGACAAGCTCATCACCGAGGGCCGTTCGATGGGGGTCGGCCTGGTCGTCGCCTGCCAGTTCCGTGAGCAACTGCCGCTGGAGCAGCGTCTCGCCCTCGAGCGCAACTGCGCCTACGGCCTGTTTTGCCGCCGCTCCCAAGGCACATACCTGGTCGAGGTCGTCAACTGGCAGGAGCCGGACGCCCCGGATGCCCGCGGTCTGCTCCGCGCCCTGCCGCCCCCGGCGGTGGGACCGCACGGCCAGCTCGCCGACATCCGCACCCGCTCGCGCCAGGTGCTCGCCCGTCCGCGCGCCGAGGTCGAGGCCGCCATCGCCGCGCGCCTGGCCGCCCCGCACACGCCTCCCCTCCCCGCGCCACCCACGGTCGCGGGCGCGCCTGCCGCCGCCGCACCAGAACCATCACCACCGGTTCCCCCACCAGCGCCACCGCCCCACGGGCCACGCACCCAACGCAGTAGGCCGCTCGAACCACGGATATAACCACGAGGAGAACCACATGTAGCAGTGGCATTAGCGGACTAGTACGCCATATTGTTGCATATTGACGAAACATTCATCATTTGGCATGATGGGAAGCGCATGACTAATGCACTTGGAAACGGTCCATCACTGTCCCGTCGTACCGCTGCCCCGCTCCGCGCGGCGCGTGCGCGGTCCGCCCCATTCATTCTCGGCGTCACGGACGACGCCATCCTTGCCGCCCTCGCCCAGTATTACTACCTCACCGCCCTCCAAGTCACGCGGTTGTTAGTCTCCCGTGGCGCCCTCACCCGCGTGCAGACCAAGCTCAAGCGCCTGACCGACGCCGGCTATCTCCAGCGCCTCTACCTGCCCCGACCCAGCCAGAGTGGCAAAGCGCCGTCGATCTATACCCTTGCCCGCCGGGGCCTGAACTACCTCATGGCTAGTGAGCGCGCGACTAACCCGCGCTACCACCCCGTGGAGCAGACCGAGCTGTCCTACCTGTTTCTTAGCCATACGCTGGCCGTCAACGATTTCCTCATCGGCGCCCGGCTGCTCACCCGCCAACTCCCCGATGTCGTGCTCAACGATTCCCGCCACGAACGCGAGCTCAAGCGCGAGCCGGTACACGTGACCATCACCGAGGGGCCGCACCACACACCCACGAAGTTGGCCGTCATCCCGGACGGCTGGCTCCAGTTCCACGTCCACGCCGCCGCCGAGACCGGCGTCGTGCTCGAGCTCGACCGGGGCCACATCGAGCAGAAACGCTGGCGCCGCCGGGTCGCCGCCCTGTTGGCCTACGCCCGGGGGCCATACGAGGAACAGTTTCACACCCCGGCGATTACCATCGCCGTGCTCGCCACTCCCGGCGAGAAGCGGGCCACCGACCTGCTGCGCTGGACCGAGGCCGAACTCACCGCCCGCGGCGAGACCGCCGAGGCCGACCTGTTCCGTTTCACGGGGCTGCCGCCGGACAGCGACCCACTCGCGCTGTACACCGTGCCGACCTGGTTACGGCCATTCGACCCGCGCCCGGTACCGCTGATCGAGGGAGTGCGCGGCTAACCGCCCATGCGCTGGCCAGCTGCCCACCCCCCGGCCCTCACCCTCGGTCGTTCTGGCTCCGCCTGGTGGCCAACCGTCCATCGCCTCCCCCTGCCCCGGGCCAGTACCCACATGCACGTCATCGGCGTTTCCGGCTCGGGCAAGTCCCGCTTCCTGGCCGGGCTGTACCTCGACCTGCTCGCCCACGGCATGCCCGCCACCCTGATTGACCCGCACGGCGACCTGGCCAAGCTCGTGCTCGCGCACCTGGTCGCCATGGGGGTCTATCGGGACCCGGCCGCCTTCACGCGTATCCGCTACCTTGACCTGCCCGCCGCCGAACGCGCCGGCCGGTTCCTGCCGTTCAACGTGCTCGCCCAGCACGGGGCGCCGCACACCGTCGCCGCCAACGTCAAAGAGGCGTTCCACCGCGCCTGGCCCGCCCTCGCCGGCGGCGCCGCGCCGATGTTCGACACACTCGTCCAGGACGGCGTCAAGGTGCTGATCACGGGCGGGTTGCCGCTCACCGCCCTCTACCGGCTGCTGACCGATACGGCCTTTCGTGATGGACTGCTCGCCCGCGAGGACGATCCCGATGTGATCGCCTTCTTCCACGACCAGTTCGACCGCCTCTCCGAGCGGGACCGGACCGACGCCGCCGGCGCGGCCCTCAGACGGGCTCACCTGCTGACCTTCGCGCCGGTGCTCAAGTACTCGTTGGGCCAGCAGGGCTGTGCCCTCGACTTTCGCCAACTCATGGACCAGGGGCACGGCTGCATCATCAACCTGGCGCTGGCCGACGCAGAGGCCCGCCGGCTGCTGGGCTGTCTGCTCACCGTGGCGGCCGAACAGGGCGCGCTCTCGCGGGCCGAACTGCCACCGCACCAGCGGCGCGGCACCCATCACCTGCTCATCGATGAGTTCTCCGAGTTCACCGCCCAATCCGAGGAGGCCCTGTCCCGCATGCTGTCGCAGACGCGTAAGTTCGGCCTGTTTCTGATCATGGCCCACCAGACCTGGTCGCAGGCGAGCGAACGCCTGCGCGGCGCGCTGGCCAATGTCGGTATCGAGGTCGCCTTCCGCTTGGGTCGGGGCGATGCCGAGCACACCGCCCGGCTGCTGGGCCGCGTCGACCCACGGACCGTGCGCCAGAACGTCAGCGCCGCCGCATCTGAATCGGCGGGCATGAGCGAACAGTGGGAGCGCCACGTCCAGGCCCTCCAGGACCTGCCGCCCCGCCACGCCGTGGTGCGGGTCGCGGGACAGCGCGCGGTGTCACTGCGCACCCGGCCCGTGCCCGACCCCGCCGTCGAGGAGGAGCGAGTCGCCGCCGTCGAGGCGCACTACCTGGCGACCAGCTTTCGCCCCCGGCACGCGATTGTCCAGGAGCTCGACCAGTACCGCGCGCCGCCGTCCCCGACCGCCACCTCGGCCACCCGCCCGACGGTGCGCGGCCGGCCGCTTCCCCGGCCCTGACCGTCACATCGGGCTTGACAGGGCGGACAGGATTTGGTTTAAACCGAAGCTATCTATATCTATGCTATCTATGCCAAACCCGGAGCGTCCACCCTATCTGCCCGAACTACCCCATCCCTGGCCCCGCCCGCCCGACGCGGTTCCGAACGTCGTCGTACCGGTCGAGGCCGACGGAACGGCTGCTCCACCGGAGCCGGTGGCGCCCCGTCCCTACCCGGCCGCACCCGAGACGGGCGCCCCGCCGGAGCGTACACGCGCGGTGGTCACCGGCCGCGTGGGCAAACGACCCCTCCCCGGCCGTACCCCTAAGGGGCAGCCCAAGCTGGAGTTCCAGCTCGCCGCCCATCCCGACCCCGACACCACGGTCTGGCATCACGTCGTCTGCTTCGGCGACAAGGCCGTCGCGCTGCGCGACTGGCTGACCGCCGGTGAGCCGGTCGAGGTGGTCGGCTACCGGCACCTGAACCAGTATCAGCGGCGTGACGGCTCGATCAAACGGACCGACGAACTATGGGCCACCAACGTGCGCTCGCTGCGGCCCACGCCTGCAGACCCGGGACATCCGACCACGCTCTAGGGTCAGCTGCCACATCACACCACCGTCCACCACACCACTGGTCATGTCGCCGGAAACGTGACCCACCCCGGTCCCTCCGGCGCATCATCCACGACCGCCGTCCACCGCGCCCATCACACCGCCGACGTGTCCCGGTCAGACCCGTGGGGGGGACCGTGCGCAACAGGGGGGGGGGTCGGTGGAAATAATCTGGCCGCGGGCCAGTCCATGGCGGGAACAGCGGCAGCGACCGTCCGAGGCCGTCAGGTGCGGGGCGGCTGGCCGGAAGGGTCAAGGGAGGGAAGGCCAGCCGCCGGCCCGTGGTGATGAGTGAGCGAGAAAGCCATGAACACGGGCGTATTGCCAGGGCTGAGCGAGGGGCAGTCGGCGGCAAACCGTCAGGGGTGAGCCGCGTCAGCGGCGGTCGCCGACTGCCCCTCGCCCCGGAACACGGACCAGGCATCACGGTCCATCAGGACCGTCCCCTCCCCTTGCCCGAATCCGCGCGTAGCGTCAGTCCAACCTGGTTGTTGTGTGGGGCGTCACGGTTCGAGGACAGGCGGTGTTCAGGCGATGGCCCGGAAGGCGTGCGTATTGGTGTGAGGTTTGGGGTGAGTGTGTGGACCACGGCGAACCGCTCGTCTATCGTCACACTTGAGCAGCTATGGTCCGGTGTGATTGGGCAACCTTTGTCCTCGTTCACGCGATGTACTCATGAGGAGTACCGGTGTTCAGTTTGGGTCTATCCTCCCTCACCATGGTGTCTCCCACCTCACGCGGGTCCGGGCTGTCTGAATCGTTCAGAACAGGCGCCGTGCCGTGGGATAGTAGCAGACGTCGTCTTGCGACCCCCGGGCCATTTCTCGGGCCTCTGGGGGCCGTCCAGACCCATTCCGTGGTGTGGTCCCGACCACCACTGCTGACCAGAATGGCGAGGGTAGCGCTCCCGGATGGTCAGGTGCCCCTGTGGGATGACGGATGCCATGCTCTTGAGCATCGCCTGAGCGACCAGTACGGAAGTCCCGACACGCCGGCGGGAGCCGGGGTGTCTGACACCGGGCACACCGTCAGCGGCCACGATGCTGTTCAGCATGGTGGCCGCGCGTGGTGGACCAGCCATCGGCACGACCGTGGTCAGTCGGTCCTGGAGATAGCTCATGCGCGGTCAGCTCCCGGCTCCGGCAGCGTGCTTCCCTCGTCTTTCAGTCCGAGCAGGTCCTGGACCACGGCGAAGAAATACGGCACCTTGTTGCGCAGCCCGTGGCCGAGCTCGGCCTCTTTGTGGATGTTGCCCTGTTGTTTGGTCGTGGACCAGGCGGGATACAAGACCTGGTGGACGAAGTCGGGTTCACTCAGCCCCGAGTCGCGCCACAGCCGGGTGGCGTGGGTAAGACTGCCCTGCATGCTCCGCTCATCGTCATGGAGCTGGGCGGAGATATCGGTCATCACACGCGCGATAAACGGCGGCGCTTTGGGCGGCCGGCCACGCCGGGACGCGGGAGTCGCGTGGTGAGACGCCGGCGCCCGCGCGGTCCGCTGAGCAAGCAGGTCGCCAACGGCGGCAAAGCCCGTGGGAACCAGCGGACGCTCATGGCCATCCTCTACCGCCGAGTTATCCACAGTACTTCGCGCACGAATTTGTTTCGTTTTACTATAAAGATCCTTACTAATCTTATGTAAAGACGGTAATGGTATGCCATTCGAATTTAAAGCTGATTGTTTTTCTTCTGCTTCTATTTTCTCTGTTTCTACTTCTCCCCTCAGTTCCTGAGGTACTAGACCCGCACTTTTCACATGATCTTGAACCTCAGATTTTGCGGTTCTGGATTGCTGCGGTTCTTGAACCTCAATTTTTGCGGTTCTGATGTCAGTGAGAATATAGACGTTTGTTTTGCCCTGGCCTCGCCGCCGCTGCTGGAGCAGCCCCACCGCTTCCAGTTCCCGCATATACTTGCGCACGGCGTTCTCGCTGGCGCCCATGTCGAGGCAGAGCCGCTGGTACCCCGGAAAGCAGCGTTGCTCCTGCCATGCATAGCCGAGCAGCACACCATACAGGAGCTTGGCATCACGGGAGATGTTGCGGGCGTAGAGAATGAGCTTGGGCAGCTGAATGAACCCAAGCCGCAACGACTGGTCGACGATGATGAGTGTGTTCGGTTCCAGGTCGGGGTCCGTGGGGTCTAATCTGTCAGGCTCATACGAGTCACGATAATTGGGCATAAAAGAAACCTCCTTATGGCCTTGACGGCCGCTGGAGGTCTTCGCTACTCTGACTGTGCCGAGTGAGAGAGCGTTTGGTGCCCCAGGGCTGCCAGGCGCTTTTTCCATTTTGAGCTTGATGACATCTCCTACCGAGGACTGTACGACAGTCGGCAAGCCCATTCTGTCACCAAGACCATACCTAGTCGGCCAATTAGCTAACCAGTCAACTGACTAACCAATCGACTGACAAATTGACTGGCAAGTCGGCCAGCGGTGGCGTCGTCCGTCAGGGTACTTACCTCCAGGAGTAGCCGCACGACGGTTGAGCGATCAATCTTCTGATTGGCACGCCCCCGCAAGCGCTCCGCCAACTTCTCGACCGCAACGTCTAAGTCCTGGTCTTGCTGTGCGGTGATATAGAACGCCTTTGGCCGGCCCAGGATAGCGGATGTGTCAAATCGGGAACGCTGATCCTCCGGCTGGTTAGTCGATGGGGTGGTCGGTTGGCTAGTCGATTGACCAGCCGGTGGGCTAATCGAGTGGTCGGCCACGGGGGCAATAGGTCGGTCAACTGCATGACCTACGGTTTGCGACTCCTGCTCTCGCTCGCCAGTGTCGGCCACTGGCGCCGCATCTCGAAAGAACGCCGAGCCCTCACGCAACTCACTCGCGACCGCAGCCTCGTTCAGTTTCTTCTTCATGGGAAAAGCTCCTCCAGTAGCCGTTCGTAGGCCGCCGCTGACTTCGACTGCGGACTGAACGTAAAGATGTCTTGTTTATTGAAATGCGCATCCCGGATGTCAGTATTACGGGGGATGACTGTCCGGAATACCCGGTTGGTGTAGGTCTGTCGCAAGATGCGCAGAGACACCACCGTGTTGTTGGTCGGGTCGCTCATCGTGAACAGGTAGCCCAAGAGCTTGAGGTTTGAGTTGAAAAACTCGCGAACTTCATCGATGATCTTGCCGATTTGGACGATGCTGTCCAGCTCAAAGTATCCGGGGGCGACAACGACGATCACGCCGTCCGAGGCCGTGAAAGCATTGATGGTCAGCCATGAGAGTGCCGGTGGGCAGTCGATGAGGATAGTGTCGTAGGCACCTTTGATGCGGTCTAGCTCGCGCTTGAGCCGGGCCTCCCGATGGTCCTTAGCCGTGGTCAGTTCGATGTCGGTATTGGACAGCAGGATGTGTGCTGGGGCGATGTCGAGGTTCGGAACAGCCGTCTGATGAACGCGCAGCGGCTGACGCTCCAAAATGGTGCTGTAGATTGTCTCATCACGTTGCAGCTCTTGATACTTGGGAATAAGGACCTTGGAGGAATTGGCTTGGCTGTCGATATCAATCAGGAGCACACGCTGGCCATGTTTGGCCAATCCTGCGGCGAGGGAAATGCTGGTGGTAGTCTTGCCGGTACCGCCTTTTTGTGAGGCAATCGAAATAACCATAGGATGCGTGTAATGTGCCGAATCCTCTGTGAGGGTATTCTGACGCATTAGGTAACTACTTGTCATAAAAGCGTACAACCTCCTCCGTTGTCAAGGCCTTTTTGCATGGCATGGAGCAACACCGGGACATGTGTTGGTATGCATGAGAGCAAGGGCCGCGACTGGATATGTAGGGAGGGAGAACAGGCCATCAGCGACGAACTTAGTATAGGCGACAGCTGTACACGGCGGCTTAGTTGTTCTGTCAATCGGCCGGTCGGCTAGTCGGTCAACTGGCCGGTCGAGTGGTCAATGAACTCACAGGAGCTGACTAGTTTCTGGGGTACCCGTGTCACCTCGAAGGTCGCGCCCGGCGAGGGGTGAAGGGGCGATACGCTCTGGCACGGACGCGTATCACAGGGGCAAGGACCGGTGGCTCGGGGGGGAGGGGTGCTGGACGCCGTGCGGGCGCTCACGAAGCATTGGCGCGATGCGCTCCGGGGTACGGGCTGGGACGGCGTAGAGGGGAAGGCCCTCGTCAATCTCTAGTTCGAGTAGGCGGTCCGTCGGGCGGATACGTTTGGTACGCATCGGACGTCACCTCCTCTCGTCTGAATCGTCGCGAGACAGGCACGGGCGCGCCAGAGGGCGCGGGTGGACTGGGTTCGCTGACCGGCTCCGCGCAATAGTCCGTCGTCCGGCGCGGCCCCGGCAGACGGTAAGCGACGCGGCGGTCCTAGCGGGTCGTGGTGTCAGGTGGACCCTCCAGCCCTGGCAGCAGGGCCAAGAACGCGTGCACGCTCACGATGATGACGCCCTGATAGGTTTTCAGTTCGAGGAGTTTGTGGTCGCCGGTGACCAGGAAGTGGGCCTGGCCGGAGACCGCGGTGGCGAGGGTCAGGTCATCCTCGGGATGGGTGGCCACCCCTACGACGGGCACCGTAATCGGCGTGATGACGGCCTGGCGTCGCAAGAGGTGGCGGAACGCGTCGCGGTCGGCCGCAATGAGCCGCTGCATGAAGTAGCGGTTGGCCAGCGTGTGGTCCACCTCGTCAAGGAGGTGGTCGGACAGAATCAGGGTAAAGTGGCGGGTATGCCAGGTGTCGATGAAGCGTACCGGTGCGGCGTCGGGGCGCATCCGCAAGGCGCCGGAGGCTAACAGATTGGCATCGGCCGTGACCCGCACGTCGGTCATGCCGGTCGTGGGGCTCGCGCGGCCCGTCGCGCGGCGCGCGCCTCGGCAAGGGCAGCGGCCACGGCGCGTTCGAGCTCCTCGTCGGGCACGTCCGCAAAGGCGGCCCGCATGCGGTCGATGACCTGGAAGTCTTCGTCGCGCTGGGCATCATAGCGGCGGAGCCGCTCCAAGTCCTCGGGCGAGACGAGCGCGGCCACCGGGATGCCGGCCTTCTCCAGCACGACGCGCGTCTGCCGCTTGAACACGGCGGTCAGGGTCTTACTCCAGTTCTCGCGCACCCGCGTGACATTCATGGTTTGGGTCATAGGGTTTGGCTCGCGCATGGCCACCTCCTCTCAGGGGGCGCGAGTAGACACGACTGTACAGGAGTGTCCATTATACTTCGACTACGAACTAGTGTCAATTGGGGGACATCAGCTGTCATGAGCGAGGGGCCGTGCGCGGAGGGTTTGCTGGTGTGGAATGGCCCCCGGAAGACGTTCGTCTTCCGGGGGTGAGCCCGTCCGGTGCCGGGTCAGAGCCGGCGGCCGGGGCGATAATGGCCCTCCCACCACGCGTGGTGGGGCGTGACCTGCGCGCGGCGGGCCAGCAGGGCCTGCTGTACATCGGCCGGCAGCTCGACTGGCTCGCCCGCGGCAAGGATGGCCGTCAGGCGCTGCTCGAGCGCGGGTGGGGGGCGATCCCCGACCACCACGACGTGGTAGACCCCACCGAGTTGGAGGCGATAGGCCGACAGGTCGTTGGGCACGGTGGTGAAGATGACCTGCTGCAGGGCGCGATAGGCCCGGCCGGCCGGCTGCTCGTCGGCGAACCGGGTGGCCTGGACGTAGGGGTCACCGGGAGTGCTGGGTCCTGGACGCATCATGACTCCTCCTGTGCTTGATGTGGTCGGATGCCGGCACAAAGGACGGGCATCGGGGCCACTCAAGCAGGGAGGCTGTTAAACCCAGATTAAAGCGGGTGGTGACGGCTCACAGTCCGTGGGTGGAGACGCCCAGGCGGGTCATGGCGGCGCGCAGCTGGGGGCTGACACTCTTGCCGTCGCCGAGGTGGGCATGGCCGACGCGGATGAGCCGGGCCAGCTCGTCGAGCTCGGCTTTCGTCAGCGTCACGCGCATCTTGCCCCGCGCTCGGATATCAGCCCCGGTGAGGCGGGGTGGGGCGGTCCGCCAATTCTTCGGCGGTTGCGATGTGGTGCGGGGCGCTTGGTGTTGCGTATCCATAAATACTGTTCCTTTCAGTGGTATGACATGTGTTATGCCATCATTATACCGTGCGGTGTCCAGTAGTTGCACGGGACAATGACGGTGAAGCGCTGCAGAGGCAGCATGAACTCCCCACCTGACCTCTTTGTTGTTCGCAGTTATCGTCTTGTGGGAAGGCACCACACCAGCATGTCGCAGAAAGGAGAAACTGCGTCAACGAGCCAAATGCTGGGGATAATGTTGCGAGAGAATAGCGCTTATCTTTGGTTGTCCTCGTGACAGAAAGGGCTAGAGTGCGAACCGGTCGGGCGGGCGTCTCAAAACCGTCCCAGCGTGTTGAAATACGTCAGGCGATCCGGGTCCAGGTGAGCTACGTCAAGTTCTGGGATGATGGAAGGGATGGCAGTCTGTCCATGGAGTCCCCGATGCTCGGCCCACCCAAACTGCGCCTGCTCGACCAGCCGGTCACGGTCTCCCTCGAAGACCTGGTCCCCCGCGACAACTTCTATCGCTTCCTTGATGCGAAGCTCGACCTGTCGTTCGTCCGCACATGGGTCCAGGACTGCTACGCCGAGCGCGGGCGACCGAGCATCGACCCGGTCGTGTTCTTCAAGCTCCAGCTCGTACTCTTCTTCGAGGGGCTGCGCTCCGAACGCAAGCTGATGGAGGCAGTCACGCTCAACCTGGCGCACCGCTGGTATCTCGGATACCACCTGGACGAGCCCCTGCCGGATCACTCCAGTCTGACCCGCATCCGGGGGCGGCTGGGGCTGCCTATCGTCCAGCGCTTCTTCGCCCACGTGGGCGAGCTGTGCCAGCAGGCGGGACTGGTGTGGGGCAAGGAGCTCGTCTTCGATGCGACGAAGGTGCGGGCGAACGCGGATATCGACTTGCTGGTGCCGCGCCCCTACGCCGAGGCGAACGCCCATCTGGGCGAACTCTTCGCCGACGACGGCGCCCTCACCGTCGCGACGGAGGCGCCGGACGCAGGGGAATCGGTCGAGCACCTCACGGAGACTGCCGTGTTGGCCACGCCTGCCGCTGACCCACGGGTCATCGTCGCCACCGCTACAGCACCCGACGCCACCGCCCTGTCCCGCCTCCCGTTC
>JBBRVU010000006.1:0-68431 GCA_038246575.1 Actinomycetes bacterium
GGGTTGGTCAGGCGGGAGTGTGGCGCAGCCAGACAGTGCCCAGCGGCGGCACCCGCAGGGTGGCCGACGCCGGCTGGCCGTGCCACTGCTCGGTGGAGGTCCGGACCGTGCCGAGGTTGCCGACGCCGCTGCCGTCGTAGGCTCCGGCGTCGGTGTTGAGCACCTCGGACCAGGCACCTGCCAGCGGGAGACCGAGCCGGTATCCCTCGAGCGGCACGGCGGAGAAGTTCGCGACGCAGGCCAGGGCCGAGCCGTCGCTGCCCCAGCGCAGGAACGAGAACACGTTGTTGCCGGCGTCGTTGGCATCGATCCAGGCGAACCCCGCCGGGTCCGCGTCCTGCGACCACAGTGCCGGTGAATCCGCGTAGACCCGGTTCATGTCGTGCACCAGGGTCTGCACACCGTGGTGGTCGGGGTTCTCGGTGAGCCACCAGTCCAGCGAGCGCGACTCCGCCCACTCCGACTCCTGGCCGAACTCCGAGCCCATGAAGAGCAGCTGCTTGCCGGGATGTGCCCACATGAATGCCAGGTAGGAACGCAGGTTGGCCAGCTGCTGCCAGCGGTCACCGGGCATCTTGCGCAGCAACGATCCTTTGCCGTGCACCACCTCGTCGTGGCTGATCGGGAGCACGAAGTTCTCGGTGTAGGCGTACATCATCGAGAACGTCATCTGGTGATGGTGGTACTGGCGGTAGACCGGCTCGTGGGCCATGTAGTCCAGCGAGTCGTGCATCCAACCCATGTTCCACTTGAAGCCGAAGCCCAGACCCCCGAGGTGGGTAGGTCGCGTGACGCCGGGCCACGAGGTGGACTCCTCAGCGATCGTGACGATGCCCGGCACCCGCTTGTACGCCGTGGCGTTCATCTCCTGCAGGAACGACACAGCCTCGAGGTTCTCCCGACCGCCGAACTCGTTGGGCTCCCACTCGCCGGGCTCACGGGAGTAGTCCAGATAGAGCATCGAGGCGACCGCGTCGACCCGCAGCCCGTCGATGTGGAACTCCTCCAGCCAGTACAGCGCGTTGGCGACGAGGAAGTTGCGCACCTCGGTGCGACCGAAGTTGAAGACGTACGTGCCCCAGTCCATCTGCTCGCCGCGGCGCGGGTCGGGGTGCTCGTAGAGCGGCGTGCCGTCGAACCGGGCCAGCGCCCAGGCGTCCTTGGGGAAGTGCGCCGGCACCCAGTCGACGATCACGCCGATACCGGCCTGGTGCAGCCGGTCGACGAGGTAGCGGAAGTCGTCGGGTGACCCGAACCGCGAGGTCGGCGCGAAGTAGGACGAGACCTGGTAGCCCCACGACCCGCCGAAGGGGTGTTCCGCGACGGGGAGCAGCTCGACGTGGGTGAAGCCGAGATAGGTCACGTGCCCGACGAGCTGGTCGGCGAGCTCGCGGTAGGTCAGTCCCTGCCGCCAGGAGCCCAGGTGAACCTCATAGGTGCTCATCGGCTCGGTCACCGGGTCGCGCTTGGCACGCAGGTCCAGCCACTCGGCGTCGCCCCACTCGTACTTGGAGCTGAACACCACCGACGCCGTCGCGGGCGGAACCTCGGCCCGGAACGCCAACGGGTCGGCCTTCTGCCGCCACACGCCGTCGTGGCCCAGCACCTCGAACTTGTAGTGGGCGCCATCGCCCACGTCGGGGACGAAGAGCTCCCACACCCCGGTGCTCCCCAGCGAGCGCATCGGGTAGGCGCGGCCGTCCCAGTAGTTGAAGTCGCCGACCACGCGAACGCCCTGCGCACTCGGTGCCCACACCGCGAAGGATGTCCCGTGCACGGGCCCGGCGATGCCGTCGTAGGAGTGCAGGTGGGCGCCGAGAACCCGCCACAGCTCCTCGTGCCTGCCCTCTCCTAGCAGGTGCAGGTCGATGTCGCCGAGGGTCGGCAGGAAGCGGTAGGGGTCGTCGAGGGTCTGCGGCGGTCCGTCGAAGGCAGCCTCGAGCCGGTAGTCGGGGACGGCAGCACCCGACAGGACGGCGACCCAGACGCCTTGGCCCTCGTGCGACATCTCGTGTCGCTCGGCGCCGAGCAGCACCGCAACCGAGGTGGCCCACGGACGCAGGGTGCGCACCGTGATGGCGCCACCGTGCAGGTGCGGCCCGAGGATCGAGTGCGGGTCATGATGCGTGCACGACACCAGCCGTTGTACGTCCTCGGCGCTCACTGGTGCCGCTGTCGGCAGGGCGCGCTGGGTCACGTCGGTCTCTCCTCGATGGTCGCCAGCCGCTGGATCGCCGTCATCGGGATCTGCAGCCAGGTCGGACGGTTGTGGGCCTCGTAGCGGACCTCGTAGACCGCCTTGTCGGTCTCGAACGCACGCAGCAGGACGGGATGGTCCCGCGGATCGCTGCCCCCTACGCGGGCGTACCCGGTGAGGAAGGCCTCCCGGTTGCGCTCTGCCCACTCGGAGCCGCGATAGGCGCGCTGGATGTCCGGGGGGTGGTCGGCGAGCAGGTGTCGCGCCGCGTAGTCGAAGGACCGAAGCATGCCGGCGACGTCCTTGACCGGGCACTCGAGGCCGCGGCGTTCCTGCAGCGGCCGGGCCGGCTCGCCCTCGAAGTCCAGCAGCTTCCAGCCCTCGAGGGTGCGCATCACCTGACCGAGGTGGAAGTCACCGTGCACCCGCTGCACGAACACCGGTTCGCTGAGCGCGGCCAGGTCGTCGAACGCGCCGCCCAGCCCGGCGGCGTAGGGGGCCAGCTCAGGCACGTCGACCACGGCGCGGTCCAGGTGGGCACGCATCGAGTCGGCCAGCTCGACGAGCTCCTTGCGCTCCAGGTGGGCCGTCGGCAGCGCCTCGGCAAGCGCAGCGTGCACCTCGGCGGTGGCCTCGCCGAGCCGCTGTGCCTCGCCGGCGAAGTCGCCTCCGACCTCGTCGGCGTGCAGGTCGGCCTCGGCGTAGAGGTCGCGCACGCTGGTGAGAGCGAGCTCCCAGCCCTCGGTCGCCCCCTTGAGGAAGACCTGCGCCATCGCCAGGCTGCCGGTGACGCGGGTCCCGCTGCCCGGGTCGGTCCAGGTGCCGTCCGCCCATCCGAGCGGGGTCGCGATGTGCGGACTCGCCACCTTGGCCAGGGCGCTGTGCATCTCGATGTCGGGGTTCAGCCCGGGGGAGATCTTGCGGAAAACCTTCAGGATGGTCGAGTCGCCGTAGATGAGCGAGGTGTTGCTCTGCTCCGCGCCGACCACGATGGAGGGACCGCCGGGTGGGAGCTCGTCGACCATCGGCTCCCGGTGGAACGCCATGCCCTCGACCGTGCGGCTCTCGGCGATGCCCTGTGCCCACAGGTCGGTGCTGTCCTTGTCGTGCAACGCGTCGTAGAGAAACGATCGCTCGCCGTCCGTCCCGGTCACCTCGCTGACGAGGACGTGCGCAAGGTGTTCGGTGGGCTCGGGGTAGGTCACCAGTGGCAGCTGGTAGCTCTCGGTGTCACCGTCGTCGTAGGCGACGTGCAGCAGCTCGACCCGGACGGGTGGTTCTCCGGACGTGCCGTCCCGAAGGACGGCGACCGTCGTCGTGCCGGTGACCTGGTAGGTGCGCCCCTTGCCGCCGAACCACCGCTGGTTGCCCAGGTAGGCGGTGAGGTCGGACAGCCGCGGGGCGACCTGGTCGGACGGGCTGTCGGTCATGACAAGTCCTCCTCCGGTGCGCTGAGCCGGAACCAGTAGAAGCCGTGTCCGGCGAGGGTCAGCAGGTACGGCAGCTCACCGATCATCGGGAAGTGGACCGTCCCGAGCAGCTCGATGGGGGTCCAGCCCTCCCAGCGACGCAGGTCCAGCTCCACCGGTTGTGGGAAGCGCGAGAGGTTGTTGACGCACAGCACGATGTCGTCGCCGAAGGCGCGCACGAAGGACAGCACGCTCGGGTTCGTGCCGCCGAAGTCCTCCCACGTCCCGAGGCCGAAGGCGGGGTTCTGCTTGCGGACCTCGACCATCCGCCGGGTCCAGTGCAGAAACGAGTTCGTGCTCTGCAGCTGCGCCTCGACGTTGGTGACCTGGTGGCCATAGATCGGGTCCAGGATGACCGGCAGGAAGAGCTGACCGGGGTTGCAGCTGGAGAAGCCGGAGTTGCGGTCCGGGGTCCACTGCATCGGGGTGCGCACGCCGTCGCGGTCACCGAGCCAGATGTTGTCGCCCATCCCGATCTCGTCGCCGTAGTAGAGGACGGGGGAGCCAGGGAGGGCGAGCAGGAGCGCGGTGAACAGCTCCAGCTGGTTGCGATCATTGTCCAACAGCGGGGCCAGCCGGCGGCGGATGCCGATGTTGGCCTTCATGCGGGGGTCCTTGGCGTACTCCGCCCACATGTAGTCGCGGTCCTCGTCGGTCACCATCTCGAGCGTCAGCTCGTCGTGGTTGCGCAGGAAGACGCCCCACTGGCAGTTGTCGGGGATGGCCGGCGTCTGCGCCATGATCTCCGAGATCGGGTAGCGGGACTCGCGGCGCACCGCCATGAACAGCCTCGGCATGACAGGGAAGTGGAACGCCATCTGGCACTCGTCGCCGTCGCCGAAGTACTCCACCACGTCAGCAGGCCACTGGTTTGCCTCGCAGAGCAGCACCCGGTCGAAGTACTGCGCGTCGATCTCCTTGCGTACCCGCTTGAGAAAGTCATGGGTCGCAGGCAGGTTCTCGCAGTTGGTGCCCTCCTCCTCGAAGAGGTAGGGGACGGCGTCGAGGCGGAAGCCGTCGATCCCGAGGTCCAGCCAGAACTTCAGCGCCTCGGTCATCGCCTCCTGGACCCGGGGGTTCTCGAAGTTGAGGTCGGGCTGGTGGCTGAAGAACCGGTGCCAGAAGTACTGCTTGCGGACCGGGTCGTAGGTCCAGTTGGACGACTCGGTGTCGACGAAGATGATGCGGGCGTCCGAGTAGGCCTCGTCGCTGTCGGCCCAGACGTAGAAGTCGCCGTACGGCCCGCCCGGGTCACGCCGGGAGGCCTGGAACCAGGGGTGCTGGTCCGAGGTGTGGTTCATGACCACGTCGATGATGACCCTGATCCCCAGCACGTGGGCCGCGTCGACGAACTCGATGAAGTCGCCCAGGGTCCCGAACTCGGGCAGCACGTCGGTGTAGTCGGCCACGTCGTAGCCACCGTCGCGCAACGGTGACTTGGTGAACGGCGGAAGCCAGATGCAGTCGACGCCGAGCCACTTGATGTAGTCGAGCTTCTCCTTGAGCCCGAGCAGGTCGCCCGAGCCGTCACCGTTGCTGTCGTTGAACGAGCGGACGAGCACCTCGTAGAAGACGGCGCGCTTGTACCAGTACGGGTCGCGCTGATCCTCCGGCACGTCCGCGAAGTTGTCGATGGCGCCAGGGTTCGCCTCGCCGGGCGCCGCAGCCCGTGCCTCGCTCATGCGCGGGTCCTCCGGACGGTGAACAGATGGGCAGGATCCTGGAAGGGGTCCAGCCGTACGTAGTTGTGCTCGCCCCAGACGTAGTCGGCCCCGCTGAGCTCGTCATGCACGGAGAACGTGTCGGCCCAGTCCAGTCCCAGCGCCGTCATGTCCAGCCGGACCGTGGTCTCCCGGGCCCCGTGCGGGTCGAGGTTCACCACGACGATGACGGTGTCGGTGTTCTCACCCCGCCGCTCGGTCTTCGAGTAGCAGATGATCTGGTCGCTGTCGGCGTGGTGGAAGGTCAGGTTGCGCAGCCGCTGCAGCGCCGGGTGGGCGCGCCGCAGCTCGTTGAGCCGGGTGAGGTAGGTCGCCATCGACCGGCCCTCCGCCGCGGCGGCCGCCCAGTCGCGCGGACGCAGCTGGAACTTCTCCGTGTCGAGGTACTCCTCGCTTCCGGGGCGCACCGCCACGTGCTCGTAGAGCTCATAGCCTGCGTAGACGCCGTAGGTCGGGGACATCGTCGCGGCCAGCACGGCGCGGATCTTGAACGCCGCCGGTCCGCCGTACTGCAGGTAGGCGTGGAGGATGTCGGGTGTGTTGACGAAGAAGTTCGGCCGCAGGAAGTGGCCCGTCTCCTGGGTGAGCTCGGTGAGGTACTCCTCGAGCTCCCACTTCTCGGTACGCCAGGTGAAGTAGGTGTAGGACTGGTGGAAGCCCACCCGGGCCAGGGTCTGCATCATCGCCGGGCGGGTGAACGCCTCGGCGAGGAAGATGACGTCGGGGTCGGTATTGCGGATCTCCGCCAGGAGCCACTCCCAGAACTCCACCGGTTTGGTGTGGGGGTTGTCGACCCGGAAGATCCGGACGCCGTGGTCCATCCAGAGCCGAACGATGCGCAGCACCTCGGCGTAGATCCCCTCGGGGTCGCGGTCGAAGTTGATCGGGTAGATGTCCTGGTACTTCTTCGGCGGGTTCTCGGCGTGCGCTATGGACCCGTCGGTGAGCACGGTGAACCACTCCGGGTGCTTGGCCACCCACGGGTGGTCCGGCGTCGCCTGCAGGGCGAGGTCGAGGGCGACCTCCATCCCGAGCTCGCGGGTCCGCGCGACGAACGCGTCGAAGTCGTCAAACGTGCCGAGGTCGGGGTGGATGGCGTCGTGACCGCCCTCCTCGGCGCCGATGGCCCAGGGCGACCCGACGTCCGCTGGTCCGGTGGTGAGCGTGTTGTTCGGCCCCTTGCGGTTGGTGCGCCCGATCGGGTGCACCGGCGGCAGGTAGACGACGTCGAAGCCCATCGCGGCCACGGCGGGGAGCCGGTCCATCGCGGTGCGGAAGGTGCCGCCGGTCACGTCGCCGGTGGCGGGGTCGACACGGGCGCCCTCGGACCGGGGGAACAGCTCGTACCAACCCCCGTAGAGCGCGCGCTCGCGGTCCACCCACAGCGGCATCCGCTCGCTCGAGGTGACGAAGTCACGCAGCGGGTGACTCGCCAGGGTGGCGGTCACCTCCTGGGCCGTTCCGGCCGACAGCCGGGCCGGCACCGGCCGGCTGTCGTCACGGAGCGCGGTGACAGCGTCGAGCAGGGCCCGACGCCCGGTGGCCGGCCGGGCCGCCGTGGCGGCGCGCTCGAGCACGGCGGCGCCCTCCTCGAGCATCAGCTCGACGTCGACCCCTGCCTCGATCTTGATCGTTGCGTCGTGCAGCCAGGTCCCGACCGGATCGCTCCACGCCTCGATCGTGAAGCTCCACTGGCCCTCGCTCGTCGGGGTCACCTCGGCGTGCCACCGGTCGCTGCCATCGGTTGCCTTCGTCAGCGGGGTGAACGGTCCCTTGCGCCCCGTGGGGTCGCGCATGACCACGTTGGCGGCAACCATGTCGTGCCCCTCGCGGAACACAGACGCTGACACGGTGAAGGTCTCGCCGACGACGGCTTTCGCCGGCCAGCGGCCACAGCCTTCGGCCGGGGCGACGTCGAGGATAGGGATGCGTCCGATCACCCCGACGAACTTACCCACCAACGGGCGCAGGACACACATCAGCGCCCCCGTGGTCCGCCCCTCGGGCTGCGTCACGTACCGGGGGAATCCCGCACTATCCTCCCGACGGTGAAGGCGATCCGACGGTTCACCGTGCGCACCCTGCTTCCCGTGCCTCTGCAGCCCCTGGGTGAGCTGGCGCTCAACCTGCGGTGGTCGTGGCACCCACCGACCAAGGCGCTGTTCCAGAGCCTGGACCCCGCGCTCTGGGAGCGGCTGGGTGCGGACCCGGTGGCCCTCCTGGGCGCCCTGGGTCCGGATCGGCTGGCCGCGTTGGCCGACGACGCCGACGTGGTGCGCCGGGTCGAGGACGCGGAGCGTGACCTGCGCGAGTACCTCGAGGGTCCCCGCTGGTACCAGCAGGCCGTCGAGTCCAACGCCCACGGCGCCCTGCCCACCTCGATCGCGTACTTCTCGCCGGAGTACGGCATCACCGCCGCGCTGCCGCAGTACTCCGGAGGGCTGGGCATCCTCGCCGGCGACCACCTCAAGGCGGCCAGCGACCTCGGGGTGCCGATCATCGGTGTCGGGCTGCTCTACCGCTCCGGGTACTTCGCCCAGTCCCTGTCCCGCGACGGCTGGCAGGAGGAGCGCTACCCGGTCCTCGACCCGCACGGTCTCCCGATCTCGCTGCTGCGCGAGGCCTCGGGCGAGCCGCTGAAGGTGCAGGTCGGCCTGCCCGGCGGACGCAGCCTGATGGCCCAGGTCTGGAAGGCTCAGGCCGGTCGGGTGCCGCTGCTGCTGCTGGACTCCGACGTCGAGGACAACGCCCCTGCCGAGCGCGAGGTCACCGACCGGCTCTACGGCGGCGGGGGAGAGCATCGGCTGCTGCAGGAGATGCTGCTCGGCATCGGCGGGGTCCGGGCGCTGCGGGCGTTCAGCCGGATCACCGGGGTGCCGGCCCCGGAGGTGTTCCACACCAACGAGGGCCACGCCGGGTTCCTCGGCGTCGAGCGTATCCGAGAGCTCACCGAGGACGTCGGCCTGACTTTCGACGAGGCCGCGGAGGCAGCGCGATCGGCGACCCTGTTCACCACCCACACCCCGGTGCCGGCCGGCATCGACCGCTTCAGCCGTGACCTGGTGGCCCAGCACTTCGGCGGCGACAACGCATGCCCCGGTGTTCCCGTGGAGAAGGTGCTCGCGCTGGGCGCCGAGGACTACGAGGGTGGCGACCCGACCATCTTCAACATGGCCGTGATGGGCTTCCGGCTGGCGACGCGGGCGAACGGCGTGTCCGAGCTGCACGGGCACGTGGCCCGGGAGATGTTCGCCCGGCTGTGGCCCGGGTTCGACGAGCCCGAGGTGCCGATCGGCTTCATCACCAACGGCGTGCACGCACCGACCTGGGTGGCTCCGGAGATGTCTGACCTCACCGAGCGAGAGATGGGCACCGAGGGCACCGACGACCCCGCCGACCTCAGCCGCTGGGACGCGCTGCAGGACCTGCCCGACGGCGACATCTGGTCGGTGCGCCGCCTGCTGCGCGGGCGTCTCGTCGAGGATGCCCGCCGCCGGGTCCGCAAGTCCTGGGAGCAGCGGGGCGCCAGCCGGGCCGAGCTCGGCTGGGTCGACCAGATCCTCGACCCGGACGTGCTGACCGTCGGCTTCGCGAGGCGGGTCCCGTCGTACAAGCGGCTGACCCTGATGCTGCGCGACCCCGAGCGGTTGACGTCGCTGCTGCGGCACCCGGAACGGCCGATCCAGCTGGTGATCGCCGGCAAGGCCCACCCCGCCGACGACGGCGGGAAGAAGCTGATCCAGGAGCTGGTGCGCTTCGCGGACACCAACGACGTACGCGATCGCATCGTGTTCCTCCCCAACTACGACATCGAGATGGCCCAGACGCTCTACCCGGGCTGCGACGTCTGGCTCAACAACCCGCTGCGGCCGCTGGAGGCGTGCGGCACCTCGGGCATGAAGGCCGCGATGAACGGCTCGCTGAACCTTTCGGTGCTAGACGGCTGGTGGGACGAGATGTACGACGGCCACAACGGCTGGGCGATCCCGACCGCGGACGGGGTCACCGACCCCGACCACCGCGACTCGCTGGAGGCCTCGGCGCTCTACGACCTGCTGGAGAAGACGGTCGCCCCGCTGTTCTACGACCACGACGCGGACGGCCACCCGGTGCGGTGGATCCAGATGGTGCGGCACACCCTGCGGACGTTGGGCCCGAAGGTGCTCGCGACCCGCATGGTCCGCGACTACGTCCTCGGTCTCTACGCCCCCGCGGCTGCCTCCTGGCGCGAGCTGGACGGCACCTACGCGGGCGCCAAGGAGCTCGCCGCCTGGAAGGGCCGGGTGCGGGCGGAGTGGCCGTCGGTCCGGGTCGACCACGTGGAGTCCAGCGGGGTCGCCGACGCCCCGGAGGTCGGCAGCACGCTGGAGCTGCGGGCGTTCGTCTCCCTCGGGCAGCTCTCGCCCGACGACGTCGGCGTGCAGGTGGTGCACGGGCGGGTCGACGAGCACGACCGCCTCACCGACACGGTGAGCGTGCTGCTGCGCCATGACGAGGCCTACGAGGGCGGCCGCCACCGCTATGTCGGCGATGTCGAGCTCGACCGGCCGGGCCCCTTCGGCTACACGACCCGCATCGTGCCGGCGCACCGGCTCATCTCCGGGCCCGCCGAGCTCGGGCTCGCGACGCTGCCCCCCGAGAGTGTCGGGATGGACAGCGGGGTCATGCGCTGACGGCGAGGACCGCGACGCTGTGCGCGCGCAGCACCAGGTCGCTGCCGCCCTCGTGCTCGGACCCCGGCGTCGGCCTCTCGTCGGCGGTGTCCAGCAGCGCGACGTAGGACCTGCCCCAGTGCCCGTCCGGCAGTCGCACGGTCGTGTCCTCGTCTCCCGTGTTGAGCAGGATCAGCAACGACCGGGGTGAGCCGGACACGTACATGCCCAGCACGCGCTGCTCGTGGTCATGCCAGTCGTCCGCGGTGAGCTGCTGGCCGTCCGGTCCGAACCAGGCGAGATCGTCCACCCCGTCGGGGATGCCGTCGCTCGGAGCGGGTCGTCCGTGGAAGAAGGTGTCGGGTCGCAGCACGGAGTGCTCACGGCGCAGCGTCAGCAGGGTCCTGGTCCAGTCGTAGAGGTCGCGCGACCAGCCCGCGTGGTCCCACGCGACCCACGTCGTCTCGTCGTCGAGGCAGTACGCGTTGTTGTTGCCGAGCTGCGTGCGGCCCGTCTCGTCGCCGGCGGTGAGCATCGGCACCCCGGTCGAGAGCAGCAGCGTGGCCAGCAGGTTGCGCATCATCCGCCGACGCAGTGCCAGCACGTCCACGTCGTCGGTGGGGCCTTCGACACCGCAGTTCCAGCTGTGCTCGTGGTCCGAGCCGTCGCGTCCGTCCTCGCCGTTGGCCCCGTTGTGCTTGCGGTCGTAGGACACCAGGTCGTGCAGGGTGAAGCCGTCGTGCGCCGTCACGAAGTTGACCGACGCGAGGGGGCCCCGGCCACTCGGCTCGAACACGTCCGACGAGCCGGAGAGCCGGTAGGCCAGGTCGCGGACGCCGCCGTGCGACCGACCGTGCCGACCGAGCCAGGTGTCGCGGACGGTGTCGCGGAACCGGTCGTTCCACTCCGCCCATGGCGGTGGGAAGCCACCCAGCCGGTAGCCACCCGGACCCAGGTCCCAGGGCTCGGCGATCAGCTTGACTCCGGACAGGACCGGATCCTGCGCGACGACGGCGAGGAAGGACCCCGCCGCGTCGAATCCTGCGGGTCCCCGGGCCAGGGTGGGCGCGAGGTCGAAGCGGAACCCGTCGACGTGGAAGTCCTGCACCCAGGTGCGCAGCGAGTCGGTGACCATCGCCAGGCTCCGCTGGTGGCGCAGGTCCAGTGAGTTGCCACAACCGGTCACGTCGTCGTAGGACCCGTCGCTGCGCAGCCGGTAGTAGGCAGCGTTGTCCAGCCCGCGCCAGGACAGGGTCGGCCCATCGTCGCCGCCCTCGGCCGTGTGGTTGTAGACGACGTCGAGCACCACCTCCAGCCCGGCGCGGTGCAGATCGCGCACCATGGCCTGGAACTCGCCCACCTGCTGGCCGCGGGTGCCGGCGGAGGAGTAGTCGCCGTGCGGCGCGGAGAACGCCAGCGGGTTGTAGCCCCAGTAGTTGGCCCGCCCACGCTCGCGCAGCCACGGCTCACTCGCGAACTGCTGCACCGGCAGCAGCTCCAGCGTGGTGGCTCCCAGGTCCAGCAGGTGTCCGATGGAGTCGGGATGCGCCAGCCCGGCATAGGTCCCACGCAGCGGCTCGGGGACCGCCGGATGGCGCTTGGTGAAGCCTCGGACGTGAGCCTCGTAGATCACGGTGTCCGACCAGGCCACCAACGGCCGCTCGTCCTCGCCCCAGTCGAAACCGGGGTCGACCACGACCGACCAGGCGAGGCCGTCGACGCAGTCCACCGCGAGGGAGTACGGGTCCACGAGCAGGTGCGCGGCGTCGAAGCGGTGACCGTGGCGTGGGTCCCACGCGCCGTGCGCGCGGTAGCCGTAGCGCTGACCCGGGCGTACCTCGGGGCGGTGGCAGTGCCAGCTGCCGTGGCCCGAGGCGCGCATCGGCACCCGGGCCTCGTGGCCGTCGTCGTCGAGCAGCGCGAGCTCCACGAGGTCGGCGCCGCTGAACACCGCGAATGCGGTGCCCTCGCCATCCGGCACGGCCCCCAGCACGGGGACGAGGCGGGCTGGCACGGGCGCCACGCTAGCCGGGAGCGGCTCTCGTTACCCTGCCCGGCATGACAGACGGTGAGTTCGTCCGGCTCGAGATCGACGAGGGCATCGGCACCATCCGGCTCGACCGGCCGCCGATGAACGCGCTGAACGTGGTGATGCAGGAGCAGATCCGCGCCGCAGCCAACGATGCCGCGCAGAGCCCGGCCGTCTCGGCGGTCGTCGTCTACGGCGGCGAGAAGGTGTTCGCGGCCGGCGCCGACGTGAAGCAGATGGCCGACATGTCCTACGCGGACATGGTGGAGCGCTCCGCCGGACTTCAGTCGTCGCTGACCGCGGTCGCGCGGATCCCCAAGCCGGTGATCGCCGCGGTGACCGGTTACGCCCTGGGTGGCGGCTGCGAGCTCGCGCTCTGCGCGGACCTGCGGGTCTGCGCCGAAGACGCCAAGCTCGGCCAGCCCGAGATCCTGCTCGGCGTCATCCCGGGCGCGGGCGGCACCCAACGGCTCTCGCGCCTGGTCGGCCCGGCAAGAGCCAAGGACATCATCTTCACCGGCCGTTTCGTCGGTGCCGAGGAAGCGCTGCGGATCGGCCTCGCCGACAAGGTGGTGCCCGCGGCCGACGTCCACACCGCGGCGCGCGAGATGGCGGCCCGCTTCGTCGGGGGCCCGGCACTGGCGCTGCGCGCGGCGAAGGAGGCCATCGACCGCGGTCTCGAGACCGACCTGGACACCGGCCTGGAGATCGAGCGGCTGCAGTTCGCGGGACTCTTCGCGACCGACGACCGGCGAGCCGGCATGGAGTCCTTCGTGGCCAACGGGCCGGGCAAGGCGACGTTCCAGGGGCGCTGAGGTGGTCGCCGACATCCCGGTCGCGGGCCCGGAGCCGAGCGAGGCCGACATAGAGCGGGCCTGGACCGACCCGAAGCTGGCCAATGTCCTCTACCACGACTGGGAGTCCGCCACCTACGACGAGAAGTGGTCGATCTCCTACGACGAGCGGTGCATCGACTACGCGCGCGACCGGTTCACGGCGATCGCCGGCACCGACGGCTGGCCGTACGCGGAGGCACTGGAGCTCGGCAGCGGCACCGGCTTCTTCCTGCTCAACCTGATGCAGGCGGGTGTCGTCGCGAAAGGGCACGCGACCGATCTCTCGCCGGGCATGGTCGAGACGGCCGTGCGCAATGCCACGGCTCTCGGGCTCGACGTCGACGGCCGGGTCGCGGACGCCGAGTCCATCCCCTACGACGACGAGAGCGTCGACCTCGTCGTCGGCCACGCGGTGCTCCATCACATCCCCGACGTGGAGCTCGCGCTGCGCGAGGTCCTGCGGGTGCTGCGCCCGGGCGGCCGCTTCGTCTTCGCGGGGGAGCCGACCAGGGTGGGCGACTGGTACGCGCGGCGGCTGGGTCGCCTCACCTGGACCGCGACGACCCGGGTCACACATCTCGCCCCGCTGCGCGAGCGGTGGGCGCGCCCGCACGAGGAGCTCGCCGAGTCATCGCGCGCGCAGGTGCTGGAGTCGGTGGTCGACCAGCACACCTTCGACCCCGGTGCCCTCGCCCGGACGGCGCTGCGGGCTGGTGCGGTCGACGTCCGGACGACGACGGAGGAGCTGACCGCCGCGTTCCTCGGCTGGCCGGTGCGCACGTTCGAGGCGGCCGTCAACCCCGACCGGCTCGGCTGGGGGTGGGCGATGTTCGCCTTCCGGTCCTGGCAGCGCCTGTCCGCGGTCGACCGGGCGCTGGGCAGGGTCCTGCCGCAAGAGCTCTTCTACAACGTGCTCGTCACGGGCACCCGACCGCTCTGATGCGGATCCGCGGAAGACTGACGCGCTACCGCGGCCGCCGCGACCCCCGTCAGGTGCCGCTGCGGCGCTTCGTGTCGCCGGCCAGCATCCGGTGGATGGTCCGCAACCGGGCCTGGACGCCCTACCACCTGGTGCGTTACTGGCGGTTCCTGCTGCTTCGGCTGCGCCACCCGGACGTGGTGACCGAGGGGATGGTCTACCTCGGGCGCCACGTCGAGCTGCACGCCCGCGCGGGGTACGGCCGCATCGTGCTCGGTCGCTGGGTGCACCTCGGCGACCGCAACCGGCTGCGCGCCCACGAGGGGACGCTGCGGATCGGCGACAAGACGGTGCTCGGGCGGGAGAACACGCTCAACTGCTACCTGGACCTCGACATCGGCCCGTGCTGCCTGATCGCGGACTGGGTCTACATGTGCGACTTCGACCACCGCACCGACGACGTCACCGTGCCGGTGAAGGACCAAGGGATCGCCAAGTCGCCGGTCCGCATCGAGGCGGACGTGTGGGTCGGCGTGAAGGCGACGGTCCTGCGGGGAACCCACATCGGCCGGGGCAGCGTGCTGGCCGCGCACACGGTGGCCCGCGGTGAGGTGCCGGCCTACAGCGTCGTCGCGGGGGTGCCGGGGCGGGTCGTGCGCAACCGGGTCGAGAGCGACCCTGACCCTGGCGCTCCGGTCACCCGCGCGAAGTGGACCGGCCGGTGACGGCCACGGCGGGCGCCGGCTCGTACTCGTAGGCGTACAGGGCGAGAGCGAGCCCGAGCAGCACCACGAGGACCGGCGCCACCACGGGCAGCGCTCCCATCACGGCAGCGGGGGCGAATGCGCCGATGAGCACGAGCAGGACAGCGAGACGAGTCACGGGGTCACCTCGGGTGTGGGGCCGGATCCCTCGATCATGCCCCTTCGGCCGTCGGTCATGCGCCCGGAGTCGCGCCCGGAGTCGCGCCGGAGTCGCGCCCGCAGTCGCGCTCGGGGCCTCGGCCGTACCGGCGGGTAACATGGCTCCCCGCGGTGCCAGCGCACAGTCCGGTCCGTCCGGCTGGCAAGGTGTGCACCCGCACCGCCCGGCAGAACCCCCAGCAGCAGGAGATGCGCCCCGATGAACATCGTCGTCTGCGTCAAGCAGGTCCCGGACACCTGGTCCGAGAAGAAGCTCGACCCCTCGGACTCGACACTGGACCGGGCCGCCACGGACCCGGTGATGAACGAGATGGACGAGTACGCCGTGGAGGAGGCGCTCAAGCTCAAGGAGGCGCACGACGGCGAGGTCACCATCCTGTCGATGGGGCCCGACGCGTCGGCCGAGACCGTCCGCAAGGCCCTGTCGATGGGTGCGGACAAGGCGATCCACGTCATGGACGACGGGCTGCACGGGTCCGACGCGGTCGCGACCTCGCTGGCGATCGCGACGGCGATCCAGAAGGCGGGGGAGAGCGCGCCCTTCGACCTGGTGCTCCTCGGATCGGAGTCCTCCGATGCGCGGATGAGCGTCGTGCCGGCGATGCTGGCCCACCGGCTCGGGCAGCCGCAGCTGACCTTCGCCAAAGAGGTCACCGTCGACCCTGCGGCCGGGAAGGTGTCCATCAAGCGCCTGACCGACGACGGCTACCAGGTGGTCGAGGCGTCGCTGCCCGCCGTCGTGAGCGTTGTCGAGAAGATCAACGAGCCGAGGTACCCGTCCTTCAAGGGGATCATGGCGGCCAAGAAGAAGCCGGTCGAGACGTATGCACTGGCCGACCTCGGCATCGATGCCGGCGCGGTCGGTCTCGAGGGAGCCTGGAGCGGCGTGGAGTCCTTCGTGGCCGCGCCCCCACGCCAGGCCGGAACCGTCGTCACCGACGAGGGAGACGGCGCGGACAAGCTGGTGGAGTTCCTCGCCGGCAAGAAGTTCCTGTGAGCCCGATGGCGACCCTCGATCACGTACGCGCCGAATGACGAAAGGTAGTCACTGACATGGCTGAGGTCCTGGTTCTCGTCGAGCACTCCGACGGTGAGGTCAAGAAGGTCACCGGCGAGCTGTTGACCCTCGCCGCCCGGGTCGGCGAGCCGTCGGCGGTGCTCATCGGTACCGGCTTCGACGCCGCCAAGGAGTCGCTGGCCGCGCACGGTGCCGCCAAGGTCTACGTCGTCGAGGACCCCGAGGTGTCGTCCTACCTGGTGGCACCGGTCGCCGAGGTGCTGGCCAAGCTCGTCGCGGACGCCTCGCCGGCCGCCGTCCTGCTGGCCTCGACCGCCGACGGCAAGGAGGTCGCCGCCCGGCTGGCGCTGCTGACCGAGTCAGGCGTCATCACCGACGCAACGGACGTGACGACCTCCGGCGGCGGCGTGACCGCCGAGCAGCAGGTCTTCGGCGGGTCCACGATCGTGACCTCGGTGGTCAACCGCGGCACGCCGATCATCACGGTGCGCCCGAACTCGGTCGCCGCCGAGCAGAACGCTGGTGCGGGTGCGCGGGTCGACGTGACTGTGGAGCTGTCCGAGGCCGCGAAGGCCTCGCGGATCACCGAGCGTGTCGTCGAGGAGAAGGGCGAGCGCCCCGAGCTGACCGAGGCCGCGATCGTCGTCTCCGGCGGCCGCGGGGTCGGCAGCGGCGAGAACTTCTCGGTGATCGAGGCCCTGGCCGACTCCCTCGGTGCGGCGGTCGGCGCGTCACGCGCGGCCACCGACGCCGGGTGGTACCCCCACCAGCACCAGGTCGGCCAGACCGGCAAGACGGTCAGCCCGCAGCTCTACATCGCGGCCGGCATCTCGGGCGCGATCCAGCACCGCGCCGGGATGCAGACCTCGAAGACCATCGTCGCCATCAACAAGGACGCCGAGGCGCCGATCTTCGAGCTTGTCGACTTCGGGGTCGTCGGTGACCTGCACCAGGTCGTGCCCGCGCTCACCGAGAAGGTCACTGCCCGAAAGGGCTGACCGACGTTCCGACCCCGAGACGTAGACTCGGGCGGGTCATGACTCACCGGTCCCGGAGCGACGGCAGCGAACGTCGCACCTACCTCGACCACGCGGCGACCACCCCGATGGTCCACGAGGCGATCGAGGCGATGACCGCCCATCTCGGCGTGGTCGGCAACCCGTCGTCGTTGCACGCGGCCGGCCGGGCCGCTCGTCGGGTCGTCGAGGAGTCGCGCGAGACGATCGCGTCGGCCCTCGGTGCGCGCCCCAGCGAGGTGCTCTTCACCGGTGGCGGCACCGAGGCCGACAACCTGGCGGTCAAGGGGCTCTTCTGGCACCGGCGCACCGAGGACCCGCGCCGCCGCCGCGTCCTGGCCAGCGCGGTCGAGCACCATGCGGTGATGGACCCCGTGCTGTGGCTCGCCGAGCACGAGGAAGCAGCGGTCGAGTGGCTTCCGGTGGATGATGCCGGCCGGGTGAGCCCGGAGGTGCTGCGCGCCGCTATCGAGACCGACCCCGAGTCGGTGGCGCTGGTGAGCGTCATGTGGGCCAACAACGAGGTCGGCACGGTGCAGCCGGTCGCCGAGCTGGCCGGGGTCGCCCGGTCCGCCGGCGTCCCCATCCACTCCGACGCGGTGCAGGCGGTCGGGCAGCTGCCTGTCGACTTCGCGGCCAGCGGCCTGGACGCCATGACCGTGTCCGGCCACAAGATCGGCGGCCCGCTCGGGGTCGGTGTGCTCGTCCTCGGCCGCCACGTCGACCTCACGCCGCTGCTGCACGGTGGTGGCCAGGAGCGGGACGTCCGCTCGGGCACCCTTGACGCCCCGGCGATCGCGGGGCTGGCGGCGGCCGCCGAGCTGGCGGTGAAATCGCTGCCTGAGCGATCCGCGTCGCTGGCCAGGCTGCGCGACGACCTCGTCGCCCGGTTGCTGCGCGAGGTGCCCGAAGCGGTCCTCGGCGGCGACGCCGATCTCTCGCCCGAGCGCCGGCTGCCCGGCAACGCCCACTTCTCCTTCCCGGACTGCGAGGGTGACGCGCTGCTGCTGCTGCTCGACGCGCGCGGCATCGAGTGCTCGACCGGGTCGGCCTGCTCGGCCGGGGTCCCCCAGCCGAGCCACGTGCTGCTCGCGATGGGAGTGCCCGAGGACCTTGCGCGCGGCTCGCTGCGGTTCTCCTTCGGCCACACGTCCACGTCCGTCGATGTCGACGCGGTGGTCGAGGCGATCGGGCCGGCGGTGGCCCGCGCCCAGCGCGCGGGCCCGAACGGGGTCCGCCCGTGAGGGTCCTCGCCGCGATGTCCGGCGGGGTCGACTCGGCGGTGGCCGCGGCCCGGGCTGTCGACGCCGGTCACGATGTCACGGGCGTGCACCTCGCGCTCTCGAGCAACCCGACCTCTTTCCGCACCGGGGCCCGCGGCTGCTGCACCCTTGAGGACGCCCGCGACGCGCGCCGGGCGGCAGACGTCATCGGGATCCCGTTCTACGTCTGGGACCTCGCAGAGCGTTTCCGCGCCGACGTCGTCGAGGACTTCGTGGCCGAGTACGCCGCCGGTCGCACGCCCAACCCCTGCTTGCGCTGCAACGAGAAGATCAAGTTCTCGGCCGTCCTCGACAAGGCGCTCGCCCTCGGCTTCGACGCGGTCTGCACCGGCCACTACGCCCGCATCGTCGACGACCGGCTGCAACGGGCGGTCGACATCGGCAAGGACCAGTCCTACGTGCTGGGCGTCCTCACCACCCGTCAGGTGCGCCACGCGCTGTTCCCGCTGGGTTCCGCACTGAAGTCCGAGGTGCGCGGCGAGGCCGACGAGCGCGGCCTTGCGGTGGCGCAGAAGCCGGACAGTCACGACGTGTGCTTCATCGCCGACGGCGACACGGCCGGTTTCCTGGCGCGGCGGCTCGGTTCCGAGCCGGGGCCGATCGTCGATGTCGGCGGGGCCGAGGTGGGCCACCACGATGGGGCCTACGCCTTCACGGTCGGGCAGCGCAAGGGGCTGCGCATCGGGCGCCCGGCCGCCGACGGCAAGCCCCGTTACGTCCTCGACATCTCGCCGGTGGACCACACCGTCACGGTCGGCACGGCCGAGCAGCTCGACGTCTCGGCGCTGGTGGGGGAGCGGGCAGTGTGGACCGGGCCCGCCCCGGTGGGGGAGCTCTCCTGCCTCGCCCAGGTCCGCGCCCACGGCGAGGCGGTGCCGGCGACGGCGCGGCTGTCCGGGACCACGGACCAGGTCGTCGAGGTGTCACTGCACCGGGCGATCCGCGGGGTGGCGCCGGGGCAGGCCGTCGTGCTCTACGACGGCGAGATCGTCGTCGGCTCGGCCACGATCAGCTCGACGACACCCGGTCCCGACGGCGGCTGGACCAGGCCAGCGAGGCAACGCCCAGCAGCACGGCCACAGCCAGCCCGCTGAGCGCCCCGGAGCCCAGACCGGCGACGAACCGGGTGAGCTCGGACTGCAGCCGGGTGGCCGCCCCGACGATCGGGTCCTGGGCCGTCCCGCCGGCCAGCACGCGCAGCTCGAACCAGCCGTACCAGGCGACGTAGGCGCCCGCGAGCAGCAGCAGGCCGGCGCCGACCCGATCCAGGACCGGGCCCGCACGGCGGAGCCGGGCAACCGCCGACCCCCGGGCGAGGGCCACGGTCATCGCCAGCGCGCCGACCACCGCGCCCATCCCGAGGGCGTAGACCACGAAGGTGAGAAGGACACCACCGGCGCTTCCGGCCCGAGCGGCGGCGGCGGAGACGGCCAGGAACGGGCCGATGGTGCACGAGAGCGAGGCAGCCGCGAAACCCACGCCGTACAGCACCTGTGACCGCAGCGTCTGGGTCGGTGCGTGGCCGACCCTCGCCAGCGCGCCGATGCCGGGCACCTTCCCGCCCCGCAGCAGCGCCCAGGCGCCCAGCAGGATCAGGCCGGCCCCCATCAGCAGCGTGACCACGGGGAGGTAGCGGTCGATTGACAGGCTGAGCCGGGCGATGAGCACGCCGACGACCCCGAACACGACCACGAACCCCGCAGTCATCGCCAGGCTGAACCGGGCCGCCCGCCACACCTGGTCCTGCACGCTGGCGGCGCGACCGCCAGGCGTTTCTCCGACCAGCATGAGCAGGTACGCCGGCAGCAACGCGAACCCGCACGGATTCAGCGCTGCGACGGCACCGGCGACCAGCGCGAGTGCCAGCGGCAGCTCGACGAGGCTCATGGTCAGCCCAGCAGCGAGCGAGCCTGCGACTCCAGCTGCTCGCCGGTCAGCGACCCGCTGAACGTCTCCACGTTGCCCTTGGCGTCGATGAACGCGAATGACGGCTGGCTCACCACGCCGTAGGTGCTCCAGATCTCGCCGTCCGCGTCGACGACGTGCTCGAGGCCGCCGACGCCGGTGTCGGTGACGAACTGCTTCATGTCGGGGACCTCGCCACGACCCGGAACGCCCAGGATCGTCACGTCGCTGCCCAGCCGCTTGGCGGCCTTGGCGATCTCCGGTGCCTCGGCGCGGCAGATCGTGCACCACGGTGCCCAGAACCACAGGACCGTGGGCTTGCCCTGCAGGCTGGCGAAGTCGAACTCCGCGCCGTCGATGGTGCTGGCCGAGAGCGCTGGCACGGACCCCTGCCCGGCCGAATCCTGCCCGGTCGACTCCTGCCCCTGGCCGGATCCGGCGGCGCCGCTGCCCTGGCCGGAGGCAGAGCCGGCCGTGGTCCCGGTCGAGCCGGAGCCGCAGGCGGCGAGCACGAACGCCATGGCGGCGGCGAGGGCGAGTCGGGTCAGCGTGGGCACGCGAGTCCTCCGATGGTTGCGGACGAGGGGAACCCGGCCCGGAGCGGCGACCTTCCCGGCGTCCGTCGGCCAACTACGGTGGCGGCCGTGCGGCAGCCAGTGTTCGGAGCGGGAACGGCGACCGGGGTCGGGTCGATGCCGGGCAGCGACCCCCGCGAGAGCGCGGCCGTGGTGGCCGGGGAGCTGCCCGACCTGCCCCACCTCGTCGAGCTCCCGGGACGAGGACCGGGGGCCGACCTGGTGGGCCGTGCCGCGGCTCTTCTCGAGGGCCTGCACGTCGACGTCCAACCCTCCGGCTGGCGGCTGGTCGACCGGCCGGGCACCGACGAGCGGCGCGCCCGCTCGTACCTCGGCCACGACCTCGACGAGCTGGAGGCTGCGAACGACGGTCGGGACGGGCCGGTCAAGATCCAGGTGTGCGGGCCCTGGACGCTTGCCACCGCGCTGCGGCTGACCCGTGGCGAGCCCGTGCTGTCCGACCGGGGCGCCGTCCGAGACCTCACCTCCTCGCTCACCGAGGGACTGGCGGCCCACGTGGCCGAGGTCAGCCGTCGACTGCCGGGGGCGCAGGTGGTCCTGCAGCTCGACGAGCCTGCGCTGGAGGCTGCGCTGATGGGCGGGATCCGGTCGTCCTCCGGCGCGCGCAGCTTCGCGCCGGTGCCCGACGTCAGCATGGAGTCGGTCCTGCGTGCCGTGGTGGACGCCGTGGGTGTGCCGGTCGTGGTGCACTGCTGCGCCGGCCGGCCGCCGGTGGGCTTGCTGCACAAGGCAGGCGTCGCCGGGCTCTCCGTGGACCTCACCGTCCTGCCGCGCGACCTCGACGACGACCTGGGGACCGCGGTCGAGGCCGGTCTGGTGCTGCTGGCCGGGCTCGTCCCGGCAACGCTGCCCGGCGGCGCGGAGCTGTCGGACGCGGGGGCTACGGTCGAGCCGGTGCGCCGGTTGTGGCACCGCCTGGGGCTGGCCGCTGAGGGGCTGCGGCACGTGGTGGTCACCCCGACCTGTGGTCTGGCGGGAGCATCGCCCGACCACGCACGGGCTGCCCTGGCCCTTGCCGTCGAGGGCGCCCGCCGGTTGGCGCAGGATCCGGAGAGGAACATCGAGTAGTGGGTGCACGCAAGGCTTCCGACCTCGAGGTCGCGCACCGGCACGCCGAGCTCGTCGAGCGCATCGATCGCGCCCGCTTCGACTACTTCCTGCGCGATGCACCGGCGATCTCCGACGCCGAGTACGACCGGCTGATGCGCGAGCTGCAGAGCATCGAGGACACCCACCCACAGCTGCGCACACCGGACTCGCCGAGCCAGACCGTCGGCGGCACCTTCTCCACCGAGTTCACCGCGGTCGACCATCTCGAGCGGATGATGAGTCTCGACAATGCGTTCTCCACCGACGAGCTCGCGGCGTGGGCCGAGCGGGTCGAGCGGGACGCCGGGGGCACCGACCTGCACTACCTGTGCGAGATCAAGGTCGACGGCGTCGCCATCAACCTGCTCTACGAGAACGGGCGGCTGGTGCGTGGCCTGACCCGGGGCAACGGAACCACCGGCGAGGACGTCACCCTCAACATGCGCACCGTCGACTCGGTGCCGGAGCGGCTCACCGGCGACAGCGTCCCGGCCCGGCTCGAGGTGCGCGGCGAGGTCTACTTCCCCGTCGAGGCCTTCGCCGAGCTCAACGCGGGCCTCGTCGAGGCCGGGCGCGCCCCGTTCGCGAACCCCCGCAACGCGGCGGCCGGGTCGCTGCGGCAGAAGGACCCGCGGGTGACGGCCAGTCGGCCCCTGCACCTGGTCGTGCACGGCATCGGGGCCCGGCAGGGCTACACCCCGCGCCGCCAGTCCGAGGCCTACGACGCGTTGCGCGGTTGGGGGTTGCCGGTCAGTGACCGATTCCGGGTCGTCGCCGACCTCGACGCGGTCACCGCCTACGTCGACTACTACGGCGAGCACCGCCACGACGTCGAGCACGAGATCGACGGCGTGGTCGTCAAGGTCGACGAGGTGACGGTGCAACGGCGACTCGGCTCGACGTCGCGCGCCCCGCGGTGGGCGATCGCGTTCAAGTACCCGCCCGAGGAGGTCACCACGACGTTGCTCGACATCCGGGTCAACGTCGGTCGCACCGGACGCGTCACGCCGTACGGCGTCATGGAACCCGTGCTGGTCAGCGGCTCCACGGTCGAGATGGCGACGCTGCACAATGCGTCGGAGGTCACGCGCAAGGGCGTGCTGGTCGGGGACACGGTCGTGCTGCGCAAGGCTGGCGACGTCATCCCCGAGATCGTCGGCCCGGTCGTCGACCTGCGCGACGGCACCGAGCGAGCGTTCGTCATGCCCACCACGTGCCCGGACTGCGGCACGACGCTCGCGCCGGAGAAGGACGGCGACGCCGACATCCGCTGCCCGAACACCAGGTCGTGCCCGGCGCAGCTGCGGGAGCGGATCTTCCACCTCGCCGGCCGCGGTGGCTTCGACATCGACGTGCTCGGGTTCGAGGCGGCTGTCGGGCTGCTCGAGGCAGGTGTCGTCGTCGACGAGGGCGACATCTTCGACCTCGACCCGGACAAGCTGTTGCGCGTCGAGCTGTTCCGCCGCAAGGACGGTGAGCTCACTGCCAACGCCCGCAAGCTGCTCGACGCGATCGCCGCGGCCAGGACGCGACCGCTGTGGCGGGCGCTGGTCGCGCTGTCGATCCGCCATGTAGGCCCCACCGCGGCGCAGGCGCTGGCTCGGCAGTTCCGCTCGGTCGAGGCCATCCGGACCGCGCCGGTCGAGGAGCTGGCAGCCACCGAGGGCGTCGGCCCGGTGATCGGCCAGGCCGTGCTCGACTGGTTCGACGTCGACTGGCACGCCTCGATCGTCGACCGGTGGGAGGCAGCAGGAGTGACCCTCGCCGAGGCCGGCGGTGACGAGGGTCCTCGACCGCTGGAGGGGCTCTCGATCGTGGTGACCGGCTCGCTTGAGGGACTCTCCCGGGACGAGGCGAAGGAGGCGATCCAGAGTCGCGGCGGACGTTCAGCCGGTTCGGTGTCGAAGAAGACCGACTTCGTCGTGGTGGGAGAGAGCCCCGGTTCGAAGCACGACAAGGCGCTCGAGCTGGGTGTCCCGGTGCTCGACGAAGCGGGATTCCAGGTCCTGCTTGCCGACGGTCCGGATGCGGCCCGGGCGCTGGCGGTCGCCGCCGAGGAGCAAGACGAGCGCCCCTAGGATGGCGCGCATGTCCGAGAGCGCTTCGATCACCCGAGACCAGGTCGCGCACCTCGCGCGGCTGGCCCGGCTCGCCCTCGACGACGACGAGCTCGACCGCTTCGGCCCCCAGCTCGACGTGATCCTGGCCTCCGTCTCGCGCATCCAGGAGCTCGACACCGCCGACGTGCCGCCCACGTCGCACGCGCTGCCACTGGAGAACGTCACCCGCCCCGACGAGGTGCGGCCCTGCCTCACCCAGGCGCAGGCACTGTCGGGGGCTCCCGCCGCCGAGGACGGTCGGTTCCGCGTCCCCCGGATCCTCGGGGAGCAGGCGTGAGCGACCTGACCCGGCTCACGGCAGCCGAGACCGCAGCGGCCATCGCCGGCGGCGAGGCCAGTGCGCTTGACGTCACCGAGGCCCACCTGGCGCGGATCGCGGCCGTCGACGGGGCAGTGCACGCCTTCCTGCACGTCGACGGCGACGGTGCTCGCGACGTGGCCCGCCGGATCGACGCCCGCCGCGCGGCCGGCGAGACCCTCGGGCCGCTGGCCGGGGTGCCCATCGCGGTCAAGGACGTCGTGGCCACCGAGGGGCTGCCGACGACCTGCGGCTCGCGCATCCTCGACGGCTGGGTGCCGCCCTACGACGCGACGGTGGTCCGCCGACTCAAGGCCGCCGATCTCGTCGTGCTCGGCAAGACCAACATGGACGAGTTCGCCATGGGGTCCTCCACCGAGCACTCGGCCTACGGCCCGACCCACAACCCGTGGGACCTCGAGCGCATCCCCGGCGGGTCCGGCGGTGGCTCCGCGGCCGCCGTGGCCGCCTTCGAAGCGCCGCTCGCGGTCGGCACCGACACGGGTGGGTCGATCCGTCAGCCCGCGTCTGTCACGGGCACAGTCGGTGTGAAGCCGACGTACGGCGGGGTGTCGCGCTACGGCCTGGTCGCCCTCGCCTCGTCGCTGGACCAGGCCGGGCCGTGCGCCCGGACCGTCCTCGACGCCGCCCTCCTGCACGCGACCCTCGGCGGGCACGACCCGCTCGACTCGACCTCGATCGACGCACCGGTGCCCGACGTGGTCGGCGCCGCGCGCGCCGCCGACGTCAGCGGCCTGCGCATCGGCGTGGTGAAGCAGTTCTCCGGCGACGGCTACCAGCCCGGCGTGGAGACGCGCTTCCGCGAGTCCGTCGCGCTGCTCGAGGAGCTCGGGGCTCGAGTGGTCGAGGTCGACTGCCCGGCCTTCGACTACGCACTGCCGGCCTACTACCTCATCCTGCCGAGCGAGTGCTCGTCGAACCTGGCCCGGTTCGACGCCATGCGCTACGGCCTGCGCGCCGGTGATGACGGCAGCGGCAGCGCCGAGGACGTCATGGCCATCACCCGCGACGCAGGCTTCGGTGCCGAGGCGAAGCGACGCATCATGCTCGGCACCTACGCGCTGTCCAGCGGTTACTACGACGCCTACTACGGCCAGGCGCAGAAGGTGCGCACGCTGATCGCGCGCGACTTCGCTGCCGCCTTCGAGCAGGCCGACGTGCTGGTGTCCCCGACCACGCCGACGACGGCGTTCCGCCTCGGTGAGCGCATCGACGACCCGCTGGCGATGTACCTGGCCGACCTGTGCACGATCCCGTCCAACCTCGCCGGCAACGCGTCGATGTCGTTGCCGGTCGGTCTGGCGCCGGAGGACGGGCTGCCGGTCGGGCTGCAGGTCATCGCGCCCCCGCTGGCCGACGACCGGCTCTATCGCGTCGGTGGAGCACTGGAAGCTGCCCTCGCCGACCGGTGGGGCCACCTACTCATCGACGAAGCACCCGAGCTCGCGACCCTGGGAGGCGTGCGGTGACGAACATCAAGTCCCTCATCACGTTCATCGGCACCGTGCTGGCCGGCCGGACCGCCATCTCGCGGGTCCGCCAGGCCCGCGACGACGGCGACCGGATGGAGCTGGTCGACGCGGCGCTCAACCTGGCCGTCGTCGTCACCGGCGTCATCATCATCGTCCGGCGGCTGCGCCGGGGCGAGGACGAGGCGTGACGGCCACAGCACCTGAGCTGGTCGACTACGACGACGCGGTCGCCGGGTTCGACCCGGTGCTGGGGCTCGAGGTCCACGTCGAGCTGGGCACGGTGTCGAAGATGTTCTGCGGGTGCCCCACCGAGTTCGGCGCGGAGCCCAACACCCAGACCTGCCCCACCTGTCTCGGGCTGCCCGGCTCCCTGCCGGTGCTCAACCGGCTCGCGGTCGAGTCGACGATCCGGGTCGGGCTCGCACTGGGCTGCGACATCGCGTCGTGGTGCCGGTTCGCCCGCAAGAACTACTTCTACCCGGACATGCCCAAGAACTTCCAGACCTCGCAGTACGACGAGCCGCTGTGCACCGAGGGACACCTCGACGTCGAGGTGCCGACGCCCGACGGGACCCGCACCGTTCGTGTCGAGATCGAGCGGGTGCACATGGAGGAGGACACCGGCAAGTCGCTGCACGTGGGCGGCGCCACCGGCCGGATCCAGGGCGCGGACTACTCACTCGTCGACTACAACCGTGCCGGGATCCCGCTGATCGAGATCGTCACGAAGCCGGTCGAGGGCACCGGCGCGCTGGCGCCGGAGGTGGCCAAGGCCTACGTCACCACCCTGCGTGAGCTGATGCGTTCGCTGAAGGTGTCCGACGTGCGGATGGAGCAGGGCTCGTTGCGGTGCGACGCAAACCTCTCCCTGCGCCGATCGCCCAGCGACCCGCTCGGCACCCGCTCGGAGACCAAGAACGTGAACTCGCTGCGCTCGGTCGAGCGCGCGGTGCGCCACGAGATCCGCCGGCAGGCTGCTCTGCTGTCCGCCGGCGGACGCGTGGTGCAGGAGACACGGCACTGGCACGAGGACACGGGCACGACGACCTCGGGGCGCTCGAAGGAGCAGGCCGAGGACTACCGCTACTTCCCGGAGCCGGACCTGGTCCCGGTGGCCCCGGATGCGGAGTGGGTCGAGGAGCTGCGCGCCGCGCTGCCGCCGCCGGCCTCGATCCGCCGGCGCGAGCTGCAGGGGCAGTGGGAGGTCTCCGACCCGGAGATGCAGACGCTGGCCAACGCCGGTGCGGTCGACCTCGTAGAGGAGACCGTGGGCGCGGCTGCGTCGTTGCTCCCGGACCGTTCTTCCGTGCAGCTCGCGTCGGCGGCGCGCAAGTGGTGGCTCGGGGAGCTGGCCCGGCACGCGAACGAGCGGGGCACGGATCTGGCGTCGCTGCCGATGACGCCGGCCCAGGTCGCCGAGGTGATGGCGCTCGTCGAGGCCGGCACGGTCAACGACAAGCTCGCCCGGCAGGTCATCGAGGGTGTCCTTGCCGGCGAGGGCGAGCCGGGCGAGGTCGTCAACAGCCGCGGACTCCTGGTCGTCAGCGACGACGGGGCGCTGATCACCGCCGTCGACGAGGCCCTCGCCGGGAACCCCGACGTCGCGGCGAAGCTCCGCGGCGGCAAGGTCGCGGCGGCCGGCGCCATCGTCGGTGCGGTGATGAAGGCGACGAAGGGCCGGGCCGACGCTGCCCGGGTCCGCGAGCTGGTGCTCGAGCGCTGCCCGCCGGCGTGACGTTCGTGACGGTGGCGATCGGGGGGACGGTCTTCAACCGCTGACGGTGAGGCGCAGGATCCGGTCGTCGTCATCCGCCGGTCGGCCCCGGCCGTCCCGGTTGCTGGTGGCGACCCACAGGGATCCGTCGGGCGCCGTCGTGACCGTGCGCAGCCGGCCGAACCGCTCGGTCAGCAGGGCGCGCGGCTTGCCCGCCTTGCCGTCGGGGATCGGGATCTGCCACAGCCGCTGCCCGCGCAACCCGGCCATGAACACCGAGTCACCCACGATCGCGATGCCGCTGGGGGAGGCCTGCTCGGGGTGCCACTGCCGGACGGGGTCGACGAACCGGTCGTCACCCGCTTTTCCTTCCACGACCGGCCAGCCGTAGTCGGCGCCCGCCTCGATGCGGTTCAGCTCGTCCCACTCGTTCTGGCCGAACTCGGCTGCCCAGAGCTGGCCCCGCTGGTCCCACGCGAGCCCCTGCACGTTGCGGTGCCCGAGGCTGTAGACCGGCGAGCCGTCGAACGGGTTCCCGGGTGCGGGCTCCCCGTCGGGTGTGATGCGCAGGATCTTGCCGCCGAGCGAGCCGCGGTCCTGGGACAGGTTCGGCCGCCCTGACTCGCCGGTGCCGACGTACAGGAAGCCGTCGGGGCCGAACGCGATCCGCCCGCCGTTGTGGTTCGACCCGGCCGGGATGCCGTCGAAGATCGTGCGCTGGTCGGAGAGGCCGGTGCCGTCATAGGTCATCGACGCGATCACGTTCTGATCACCGGCGGAGAAGTACGCGAACACTGTCCGGTCCTGCGCGTAGTCCGGTGACACCGCGATGCCCAGGAGGCCACCCTCGCCGCTGCCGTCGACGCCCGCCACCGTGCCGACGTCGGTGATCTCGCCGTCCTTGCTGACCAGGCGGATCCGATGTGAGTCTCGCTCGCTGACCAGCGCGTCGCCGTCGGGCAGGAAGGTGAGCCCCCAGGGCACCTCCAGGCCGCGGGCCACGGTGCCGGTCAGCCGGGCCGGGGCGACAGTCCCGGATCCGGTGGATGGCTCCGACGTCGAGACTGAGGACGAGCCGGACCCGGCGGGTGATCCGGCGTCGGCTGTTCCGGCCGGCTCGCTGCCGCTGCACGCGGCGAGCAACGCTGCGGTTGTCAGGACGGCGGCCGCGGTGGGCAGAGTTCGTCGCATCCCGTCGAGCCTACGTTCCGGCTCTCGTTAGGGTCGGGGCATGCTGCGTGCCGACCTCGTCCTGGAGGGCGGAGGAGTCAAGGGCATCGGCCTGGTCGGGTCGGTGTCCACGCTCGCGCGAGCCGGCTACGTGTTCCCCCGCGTCGCAGGCACGTCGGCGGGTGCCGTCGTCGGCGCCTTCGTCGTTGCGTTGCAGCGGGCGGGGGAGCCCCTCGAGCGACTCGAGGACATCGCGCGAACGTTGGACTACCGCCGGCTGCGCGACCGGGGCGCTCTCGGCCGGATCGCCGGCCCGCTGGCCCGGGTCGTGGACGGGCTCTCGCTGGCCTTCGACGGTGGCGTGTTCGAGGGCGACTATCTGCGCGCCTGGATGAAGGGCGCTCTCGGCGACCTCGGTGTGCGGACGTTCGGTGACCTGCGCCTCCGCGAGGACGCGATCGAGGCGAGCGGCGGGCCGCCCCCGGAGCGCCGCTACGCCCTGGTCGTGACGGCTAGCGATGTCAGCCGGAAGCGCCTGGTGCGGCTGCCCTGGGACTACGCGAGCTACGGCCTGGACCCCGACGAGCAAGAGGTGGCCGACGCTGTGCGCGCCTCGGCCTCGATCCCCTTCTTCTTCGAGCCGGTGACCTTGCGCTCGCGCCTGGATGCGGGTGAGCCGGACGTCTCGACGCTGGTCGACGGGGGGGTCCTGTCGAACTTCCCGATCGCGATGTTCGACCGCACCGACGGCCGGCCGCCCAGGTGGCCAACCTTCGGAGTCAGGCTCTCGATGCGACGTGACGGGCGGGTGCAGACGACCGAGGTCCGAGGCACGGTGTCATTGGCGTTGAGCCTCGTCGAGACCCTGCTGGAGGCCTGCGACGCCCAGCACATCGACGACCCCTGCGTGCAGGCACGCAGCATCTTCGTCGACACGAGCGGTATCTCGCCGGTCGACTTCGGCATCACCGCCGAGGTGCAGGAACAGCTGCTCCTTACGGGGCATCAGGCCGCCGGGGACTTCCTGGCCGGCTGGGACTGGCCGTCCTACCTCGCCACCTGCCGGGACTTCGAGGGCGAGGTGCCGTGACACCCACTCAGGTGTGGCTGCCGTACTCCGATGCTGTCGAGCGCATGGGAGGCGTTCCCGAGGACGTTGCGGTCGATGTCTACGACGGATCGGGTGACCCGCCTGCGACCATCGGCGACGTGGAGCTGTACGTCCTGCCCTACCTGCAGGGCACAGGGCCCGCCCGGCTGATGGCCGAGATGCCTCGGCTGCGGGTGGCACAGACGCTGACCGCCGGTGTGGACGATGTTCTGCCGTGGGTGCCCGAGCAGGTGACGCTGTGCAACGCGCGGGGGGTGCACGACGCCTCGACCGCAGAGCTGGCGATCGCGCTGATGCTTGCCTCGCTGCGCGGGATCCCGGAGTTCGTGCGCGACGCAGCCCACGGGGGGTGGGACGGCAGCCGGCGCGCCTCGCTCGCCGACCGCAGCGTGCTCATCGTCGGCTACGGCTCGGTGGGCGTCGCGATCGACGGTCGACTCGCCGGGTTCGAGTGCGAGGTGCGTCGGGTGGCGCGCACCGCCCGGGACGGGGTCCATTCCTTCGCCGACCTGCCCGGGCTGCTCCCTGCCGCGGACGTCGTCGTCCTGACCGTGCCGATGACCGACCAGACCCGCGGGATGGTCGACGCTCGCTTCCTCGCGGCGATGCCGGACGGCGCGCTGCTGGTCAACGTCGCGCGCGGCCCGGTGGTGCGCACCGAGGACCTGCTGGCGGAGGTGACCAGCGGTCGGCTGAGGGCAGCGCTGGACGTGACCGACCCCGAGCCGCTGCCTGCTGACCACCCGCTGTGGTCCTGCTCGAACGTGCTGATCAGCCCGCACGTGGGAGGCAACACCTCGGCCTTCCTGCCGCGGGCGATGCGGCTGGTCGCGGACCAGATCCGCCGGTACGTCGCCGGCGAGGAGCTGCGCAACATCGTCGACGGCGGGTACTGAGCCGCCGACCTACACTCGGGAGGTGGAGCCCGGACAGGCAGGACAGGACAGGCGAGACGTCCTCTCCGGCGGCGCCGGAGACGAGCCGAGCCGGCGGCGCTGGCCGGTCTGGGTCGCCGGACTTGCTCTCGCGGCCGTCGGACTCGTCCTCCTGCGACCCGACCTGTCGCTGCTGGCCAGCGATCGTGGCACTCCGGCGCCGTCCCCGTACCGGCCGTACTCCTCGGGAGGGGCCAACTCGCTCGAAGGTGTGGCGTGGCGGCCGCGCGGGGACCTGGTCGGCGACCGTGGGTTCGTCACCCGGGCCCTGGCCCGGATCCGTGAGGAGCGCGCCGATGCGACGCGGGTCTACTTCGCGGGGCGCCTCCCGGACGGATCGCGCCTCCTGCTGGCCGGCACGGACGTCAACCGCGGCGTGGTCGCCACCTCGGTTCACGCGTTGCACGTGCCGGTCGATGTCCCGTTGCAAGGGGCCAGGGTCACGGAGACGGCGGCCCTGGTCGACCCGCAGCAGGTCCTGGCGTGGGCGGGCCGCGGCGCCGACGGTCGCGTGATGGCCGTGGCGCTGACCCGGCCCGGCCCGGTGAGCTTCGAGGTCTCCGCCCAGGTGCGGTTCGACCCGGCCGACGGCAGGGCGTCCCGGCAGTGGACGCCCGCCCCGGCCGGGAACGGGGTGTTCGTCGCCGATCTGGGCTCGGACACCGACCCCATCGTCGTGGTGCGCGCCGCGGGCCCGGGTGTCTTCGTCCAGCCCCTGCTGGTGCGGGTCGAGCCGCCGGTCCCCTCTAGGTCGCCCCTCGCTCTCGCCGGCATCGATGACCCCGCGTACGCCGGTCCGGACGAGCAGCACGTCACGCGCGCGCTGCGCGCCCAGGCAGGCGCAGTCATCGACCTCGCTTCCGCTCGGCTGTCGGTGCTGTGGAGCGGGGCGCCCTGGAAGCAACGGCCGCTGGCCCTGGTGCTGATCGCCCGACCGGACGGACGTCGCTTCCAGGCGCTGGTCGGCCAGCAGGGCAAGACCGAGTTCCCGGCGGGAGTGCGCGCCCTGCCGGCCGGTGCGTCGGACCGGCTGCCCTGGTTGCTGGAGCCGTTCTCGCCGGCTGACCCGACGCTCCTGCTGTTCCCGACGGGCGACGGCACCTTGCTCTACCGGCGCGCCGGTCAGGCGACCCAGACCCTGCAGATCGGCACGGACGGTGTGGTCGGCCTCGTGGCACCCGGGCCGTCGGCGCCCAGCGCGAGCGGCGCGCGCATCACCGTCCTCGACCCGGGCGGCCGCCTGGTGCTGCGCACGACACTGCCGCCGGCCGGCTTCGGTGACCTGCTCGCCCTGGACTGATGGACTGATGGACTGATGGATTCGATGGACTGGCCCGCCGCGCCTGACCCTAGTTGTCGACCGAGAGCCCCTAGGGTCGCGGGCGTGACGACACCGGAGGGGTGCGCCGTGCCCGAACGCGACACCCAGGACGGCCTGGAGCCGTGCCCTCGTTGCGGCGGCCCACAGGTCTGGGTGACGTCGCACTCGCAGTGCCGGACGTGCCGCTGGATCACGCCGTGCTGCGAGGGCGCGGCGCTGCCCGCGCTCCCGGGCTGAGACACGTCTGCCGCCGGACGGTGCAGGCGGCCTAGGGTTCGGTGCGTGAGCACCACGGACCAGCAACCAGACATCAAGCCGCGCAGCCGCGACGTCACCGACGGACTCGAGAGCACGGCCTCCCGCGGCATGCTGCGCGCCGTCGGTCTGACCGACGAGGACTTCGACAAGCCGCAGATCGGGGTCGCGTCGAGCTGGAACGAGATCACGCCCTGCAACCTCTCCCTGGACCGGTTGGCGAAGGCGGCCAAGGACGGCGTGCACGCAGCCGGTGGCTATCCACTGGAGTTCGGCACGATCTCGGTGTCCGACGGCATCTCGATGGGCCACGTGGGCATGCACTACTCGCTGGTCTCCCGCGAGGTCATCGCCGACTCGGTCGAGGTCGTGATGCAGGCCGAGCGCCTCGACGGCTCGATCCTGCTCGCCGGCTGCGACAAGTCCCTGCCGGGGATGCTGATGGCTGCCGCCCGGCTCGACCTGGCCTCGGTGTTCCTCTACGCCGGCTCGATCCTGCCCGGCATCGCCCGGATGTCCGACGGCAGCGAGCGGCAGGTCACCATCATCGACGCGTTCGAGGCCGTGGGTGCGTGCGCCCGCGGGCTGATGAGCCGGGAGGACGTCGACGCGATCGAGCGGGCGATCTGCCCCGGGGAGGGGGCCTGCGGCGGGATGTACACCGCCAACACGATGGCCAGCGCGGCCGAGGCGCTGGGTATGTCACTGCCCGGCTCGGCTGCCCCGCCCGCCACCGACCGGCGTCGCGACGGGTTCGCCCGCCGCTCGGGCGAGGCGGTCGTCGGCATGCTCCGGGCGGGCATCACCGCCCGCGACGTCATGATCAAGGAAGCGTTCGAGAACGCGATCGCCGTGGTGATGGCCTTCGGCGGGTCGACCAACGCCGTGCTGCACCTGCTGGCGATCGCACACGAGGCCGAGGTGGAGCTCTCGCTCGACGACTTCGACCGCATCGGCGGTCAGGTGCCGCACCTGGCCGACGTCAAGCCGTTCGGTCAGTACGTCATGACCGACGTCGACCGCGTCGGCGGCGTCCCGGTCGTGATGAAGGCGCTGCTCGATGCCGGGCTGATGCACGGCGACGTGCTGACGGTCACCGGGCGCACGATGGCCGAGAACCTCGCCGACATCGCGCCGCCCGACCTCGACGGGAAGGTCGTGCGCGCTCTGTCCGAGCCGATCCACCGCTCGGGGGGGCTCACGATCCTGCGTGGGTCGCTGGCTCCGGACGGAGCCGTGGTGAAGACTGCCGGCTTTGATGCCGACGTGTTCGAGGGGACGGCCCGGGTGTACGACGGGGAGCGCGCGGCGATGGACGCCCTCTCCGACGGCACCATCAGCGCCGGTGACGCGGTCGTGCTCCGGTACGAAGGCCCCAAGGGTGGCCCGGGGATGCGCGAGATGCTGGCCATCACCGGTGCGATCAAGGGCGCCGGGCTGGGAAAGGACGTGCTGCTGCTCACCGACGGCAGGTTCTCCGGCGGCACGACGGGGCTCTGCGTCGGTCACGTCGCCCCGGAAGCGGTCGACGCTGGTCCCATCGCGTTCGTGCGCGACGGCGACCGGATCCGGTTGGACGTCGCAGCCAAGACTCTCGACCTGCTCGTCGCCGACGCCGAGCTGGCGACGCGGCGGGAGGGCTGGGAGCCGGTGGCGACTCCGTCGCGTGGTGGCGTGCTCGCCAAGTACGCCAAGCTCGTCGGGTCCGCCGCCGGGGGAGCGGTCTGCTCGTAACGGTGTGGCGGGCCGAGCGGCTACTTGCCCAGCAGTCCGCCGAGCAGACCGCCTGACTTCGTGGACGGGCTGGGGCTCGGGGTCGGCCCCGAGTTCGCCGAGCCCGGCCCGGAGTCCGCCGAGCCCGGCCCGGAGTTCGACAGCGGAGCCAGGACCTTGCCGACGGTTCCCGTGACGGTCCCGACGGGGTCGCTCACCGTCCCGGTGACGGTGCCCACCGGATCGGTGACGGTCTTGGTGACCGTGTCACCCACTGTCTTGGTAGCCGAGCCGACGGTGCCGGTCACGGTGCCGATCGGATCGGTGACCACCTTCTCGACCGCGCTTCCGACGGTCTTGGTCACGGTGCCCACGGGATCCTTGACCACGTCGGACCCCGAGCCGGAGCCCGAACCGGAGCCCGAACCGGACCCGGAGCCGGACCCGGAGCCTGAACCGGAGCCCGAGCCCGAGCCGGATCCAGACCCAGCACCCGATCCAGGCTCAGCACCCGATCCGGATCCTGACCCGGCGCCGTTCCCGGAGCCGGATCCCCCCGAGCCGGATCCGGTTCCGGTTCCGGTTCCGGTTGTCGTTGTCGCGTCAGCGGCGCCGGTGCTCGGATCGGCCGAGATCGGAGGGCTCTGGCGTCGGGCGTCCGTCGCCGGCCTCGAGCTGCGGGGCGGCCGCGGATCGCCGGCGTCTCCCTGTAGCACCGTGGTCGACGGCGGCGCGTCGACAACCGGGCTGGTCGACGACGACTCGCTCGCGGTGACCGCGATGCGGTCGACCCGGGGTGGCTGCAGGAAGTCGGCGACGCCCGTCGCGCCGGTGACTGCCCCGGTGGCGAGTGCTCCCGCACCCACGACCCGGGCAACGGTGGCGATCGGGACGGTGTTGGTCGCGACCAGCGGGACGTCCGCGAGCCAGGCGACGACGCCCTGCGTCCGGCGCAGCTTCGGTGCGCCGACGTCCACCATGGCCCGTACGACGACCGGGTCGAACTGACGACCTGACCAGCGGACGAGCTCCTTGAGAGCGGCCGCACGACTCACCGGACGCTTGTACGCACGGGCAGCCGTCATCACGTCGTACGCGTCGGCGACGGACACGATCCGGGCGCCGAGGCCGATCTGGGCCCCGGCGATGCCGTCGGGGTAGCCGGTCCCGTCGTAGCGTTCGTGGTGCTGCACGATCACGTTGCCCCACTCGCCCAACCAGGGCACCAGTGCGGCTGCGATCTCCGCCCCGTGCGTGGGGTGCGCCTTGAGGGTGACCCACTCCTCCTCGGTCGGCTTTCCCGGCTTGTTCAGGACCTCGGTGGGAACTCGCAGCTTGCCGATGTCGTGCAGGATCGCGGCCCAGCGCAGCAGGTCCCGGTCCCGAGCGGGGATTCGCATCTGCTCGGCGACGAGGTCGGTGAACATCCGGACCCGTTCGGCGTGGCCGCGGGTCGGTCGGTCGTGTGTGCTCAGGGCCGCGACCAGCGTGAGGATCTCGCGGGCCACGGCACCCGGGTCCGCGCCGGCGTCGCGGACTCGGCGCAGCTGCTCCTCGATCGGCCGGCTCTTGATCGCGTCACGGGCGACCTTGACCCGCGACGGTGCCCGGTCGGGGAAGAGCATGCTGAGCTCGAGCAACGTTGCGAGTGGCAGGGCCCGCCGCGTGACGCGGTCGACGAGCACCAGGACCAGGGTCGACACGGCCACGAGGACGGCGAGCGACGCGGCGTGCTGGAGCAGGCCCTGCGTCGCGGGGAGGGCCAGCCGGGTCGCCCACGCGGTGGCGAAGGACGCCACCACCGGGGCACACATCACCGTGACGCGCAGGGCGCGCGCCAGTGCGCGACGCTGTCCCCAGCGCGCGCCGGGATCTTCTGTGTTCGACTCGTCCTTGCTCACGTGGGGCCCTCCTTGACCTGTCCTTTACTTCGTCGCCGGGAGATGGACAGGGGATGGGCCGCCTGGGTGATTCACCGCTCGTCCAGATGGTGGGATATGCGTCTCGAAAGCGTTGACACTGCGTACGGCCGCGGGTGACCGTGTGCCTGTGTCCCGCCTGACCCTCGTACTTCGCGTGCGCGCCGGCTGATCCCCAGCCGAGCGCGCAGCCCCTCATGAGCCCATCGGGCCGGAGGGGTTTTTTGTTGGCCGCCGCACCTCGAAAGGTCTCCCGATGTCAGCCCCCCCGTCGCAGTCCGAGCAGATCACCGGAGCGCAGAGCCTCGTCCGCTCGCTCGAGGCCGCGGGCGTAGACACGGTCTTCGGCATCCCGGGCGGCGCGATCCTCCCGCTCTACGACCCACTGATGGACTCGACGGCGATCCGCCACGTGCTGGTCCGTCACGAGCAGGGCGCGGGGCACGCGGCGACTGGCTACGCGCAGGCCACCGGACGGGTCGGGGTCTGTATGGCGACCAGTGGGCCGGGCGCCACCAACCTGGTGACCCCCATCGCGGACGCCTACATGGACAGCGTCCCGATCGTGGCCATCACCGGTCAGGTGCCGAGCGCGGCGATCGGCACCGACGCCTTCCAAGAGGCAGACATCCGGGGCATCACGCTGCCGATCACCAAGCACAACTATCTGGTCACCGATCCCGACGACATCCCGCGGACCGTGGCCGAGGCGTTCCACATCGCCTCGACCGGGCGCCCCGGGCCGGTGCTCGTCGACGTGTCCAAGGACGCCCTGCAGGGACCGACGACCTTCCGGTGGCCTTCGAGCATCGACCTGGCCGGCTACCACCCGGTCACCAAGCCGCACGGGAAGCAGATCCGGGAGGCCGCCAGGCTGATCACGGGGTCGCGTCGCCCGGTGCTCTACGTCGGCGGCGGTGTGCTGAAGGCGCGGGCCTGGGCTGAGCTGCTCACGCTCGCCGAGCTCACCGGGATCCCGGTGGTCACCACGCTGATGGCCCGTGGCGTCTTCCCGGACAGCCACCGCCAGCACCTGGGGATGCCTGGGATGCACGGGACCGTCGCCGCCGTCACCGCGCTGCAGAAGTCGGACCTGCTCATCTCGCTCGGTGCCCGCTTCGACGACCGGGTGACCGGCAAGCTGTCCAGCTTCGCGCCGGGCGCGAAGGTCATCCACGCCGACATCGACCCGGCTGAGATCTCCAAGAACCGCACCGCAGACGTGCCCATCGTCGGCGACGCCCGGGAGGTCATCGCCGAGCTGATCCTGGCGCTCAAGGCCGAGCAGGACGCAGGTCGCACCGGTGACTACGACGCATGGTGGACCCAGGTCGACACCTGGCGGGCCACCTACCCGTTGGGCTACGAGCGACCGGAGGACGGCTCGCTCGCGCCGCAGTACGTCATCGAGCGGATCGGTCAGATCGCCGGTCCGGATGCGGTGTACGTCGCTGGTGTCGGTCAGCACCAGATGTGGGCGGCGCAGTTCATCTCCTACGAGAAGCCGGCGACCTGGCTGAACTCCGGCGGCCTCGGCACGATGGGCTATGCCGTGCCTGCGGCGATGGGGGCGAAGGTCGGCCGCCCCGAGGCGACGGTCTGGGCCATCGACGGCGACGGGTGCTTCCAGATGACCAACCAGGAGCTCGCCACCTGCGCCATCAACAACATCCCGATCAAGGTGGCGATCATCAACAACGGCAGCCTGGGCATGGTGCGCCAGTGGCAGACGCTGTTCTACAACGGCCGCTACTCCAACACCGACCTGCACACCGAGCGCATCCCGGACTTCGTCAAGCTGGCCGAGGCCTACGGTTGCGTCGGGCTGCGCTGTGAGAAGGCCGACGAGGTCGACTCGGTGCTCGCGAAAGCGATGGAGATCAACGACCAGCCCGTGGTCATCGACTTCTCGGTCCACCAGGATGCGATGGTGTGGCCGATGGTGCCTGCAGGTACGAGCAACGACGAGATCCAGGTGGCGCGCAACCTCGCGCCCCAGTGGGACACCGAGGCAGGGGAGACGCGGTCATGAGCTCACCCCAGGAAACCACTCCTTCGTCACGATTCCCCGGGGGCCCTGAATGAGTCGTCACACGTTGTCGGTGCTGGTCGAGAACAAGCCCGGTGTCCTCGCGAGGATCGCCGGACTGTTCTCGCGCCGTGGCTTCAACATCGATGCGCTCGCGGTCGGGCCGACCGAGCACGACGACATCTCCCGGATGACGATCGTGGTCAACGTCGAGGACCTGCCGCTCGAGCAGGTGACCAAACAGCTCAACAAGCTGATCGAGGTCATCAAGATCGTGGAGCTGGACCCCGGCACCTCCGTGCAGCGCGAGCTGCTGCTGGTGAAGGTGGGAGCAGACCCCGCGACCAGATCGCACATCCTCGAGACCGTGCAGCTCTTCCGGGCGAAGGTCGTCGACGTCGCACCGGACGCGGTCACCATCGAGGCCACGGGCAACGTAGACAAGCTCGACGCGCTGATGCGGGTCCTCGAGCCCTACGGTGTCCGCGAGCTCGTGCAGTCCGGGGTCGTCGCTGTCGGGCGCGGTGCGCGCTCGATCACCGACCGCTCCAGCCGCACGTCCACCGTCACGCCGATCGCCCGCTGATCTCTGCACCGATTCCGAACCGACGCACACCCGAACCCTTCACAAGGAGAACTGCACCGTGGCTGAGCTGTACTACGACGACGATGCCGACCTCTCGGTCGTCCAGGGCCGCAACGTGGCCGTTCTCGGTTACGGCAGCCAGGGCCACGCCCACGCGCTGAGCCTGCGCGACTCGGGGGTCGACGTCCGGGTAGGACTTCCCGAGGGGTCCAAGAGCCGCGAGCGCGCCGACGCCGAGGGCCTGCGGGTCGTCACGCCGTTCGAGGCGTGCGAGGAGGCCGACCTCGTCATGGTGCTGGCTCCCGACCCGGTGCAGCGCAAGGTCTATGCCGAGGCGATCGAGCCCAACCTCGTCGACGGCGACGCGCTGTTCTTCGGTCACGGACTCAACATCCGCTACGACCTCATCAAGCCGCCAGCCGGGGTGGACGTCTGCATGGTGGCGCCGAAGGGCCCGGGTCATCTCGTCCGCCGGCAGTTCGTCGACGGCCGCGGTGTCCCGGTGCTCGTCGCCGTCGAGCAGGATGCGACCGGCAACGCCTGGGACCTCGTCAAGTCCTACGCCAAGGGCATCGGCGGCACCCGCGCCGGCGCGATCCGCACGACGTTCACCGAGGAGACCGAGACCGACCTCTTCGGTGAGCAGACCGTGCTCTGCGGCGGGCTGTCCGAGCTGATCAAGGCCGGGTTCGACACGCTCATCGAGGCCGGCTACCAGCCCGAGGTGGCCTACTTCGAGTGCCTGCACGAGGTGAAGCTGATCGTCGACCTGATGTACGAGGGCGGCATCTCGAAGATGTACTGGTCGGTCTCCGAGACCGCGGAGTACGGCGGCTACACCCGCGGGCCGCGGCTGGTCACTGACCAGACCAGGGCCGAGATGAAGAAGATCCTCGGCGAGATCACCGACGGCTCGTTCGCCAAGGAGTGGATGGACGAGTACGACAGCGGGCTCCCCAACTACAAGCGCTTCTACCAGGAGAACACCGAGCACCCGGTGGAGAGGACCGGTGCCGAGCTGCGCCCGATGATGAGCTGGATCAGCGCCGACGACTGACCCCTGGAGTCCGAGGCGACCACCACGCGAGACGCTCGTGAATCCGTTCACAAGGGTTGGCTAGGCTGGTCGAGGCCAGTTCCAGCCTGTCGAAGGACGTCTCGTGACCCAGCCCGTCGTGCTCATCGCCGAAGAGCTCTCGCCCGCCACGATCGAGGCCCTCGGCCCCGACTTCACCGTGCGCCAGTGCGACGGCACCGACCGGCCGGCGCTGCTCGCTGCCGTCGCGGACGCCGACGCCCTGCTCGTGCGCAGCGCGACCAGCGTCGACGCCGAGGTCTTCGCCGCAGCCCGGCGTCTCAAGGTCGTCGCCCGTGCCGGTGTCGGCCTGGACAACGTCGATGTGAAGGCCGCAACCCAGGCCGGGGTCATGGTCGTCAACGCACCGCAGTCCAACATCGTGAGCGCTGCCGAGCTCGCCGTCGGGCTGCTGCTCGCGGCCGCCCGCAACATCGTCCCCGCGACGACCGCTCTCACCAACGGTGAGTGGAAGCGCAGCAAGTACTCCGGCGTCGAGCTCTACGAGAAGACCGCCGGCATCCTCGGGCTCGGCCGCATAGGTGCGCTCGTCGCCGCCCGACTCGCGGCCTTCGGCATGGACGTCATCGCGTACGACCCGTTCGTGGCCGCCGGCCGGGCGGCTCAGATGGGCGTTCGCCTGGTCAGCCTCGAGGACCTCCTGCGGGAGAGCGACGTCATCTCGGTGCACCTGCCGAAGACGGCCGAGACGGTTGGCCTCATCGGTGCCGAGCAGCTGGCCGCTCTCAAGCCCACCGCCATCGTCATCAACGCCGCCCGGGGCGGGATCGTCGACGAGCAGGCGCTCTACTCGGCGCTCAAGGAAGGCCGCGTCGCCGCCGCCGGTGTCGACGTCTACAGCAAGGAGCCGTGCACCGACTCGCCGCTGTTCGAGCTGGAGCAGGTGGTGGCGACCCCCCACCTCGGCGCCAGCACCGACGAGGCGCAGGAGAAGGCAGGTGTCTCGGTGGCCCGGTCGGTGCGCCTGGCGCTGGCCGGCGAGCTGGTGCCCGACGCCGTGAACGTCCAGGGCGGCGTCATCGCCGAGGAGCTGCGGCCCGGGCTGCCGCTGGCCGAGAAGCTCGGCCGGGTCTTCACCGCGCTGGCCGGCACCGTGCCCAGCCAGCTCGATGTCGAGGTCCGCGGCGAGATCACCGCCCACGACGTCCGGGTGCTCGAGCTCGCCGCCCTCAAGGGCGTCTTCACCGACGTCGTCGAGGATCCGGTGTCCTACGTGAACGCGCCGGTCCTCGCCTCAGACCGAGGAGTCGGGGTTCGGCTCACAACCGACGCCGAGTCCCCGGACTACCGCAACCTGGTCACCCTCCGCGGCACTCTCGCCGACGGCACCCAGGTGTCGGTGGGGGGCACCCTCACCGGTCCCCGTCAGACCGAGAAGCTGGTGGAGGTCGACGGCTTCGACATCGAGGTGACCCTCTCGGACCACATGGCGGTGTTCCGCTACGAGGACCGCCCGGGCATCGTCGGCAGCGTCGGGCGCATCCTCGGTGAGGCCCGAGTCAACATCGCCGGGATGCAGGTCAGCCGCGACCGCAAGGGCGGCCACGCGCTGCTGGTGATGACCGTCGACGGTGCGATCCCGGGGCCTGTCCTCGACGAGATCGTCAGCGACATCGGCGCTGAGGTGGCCCGTCAGGTCGACCTCACCGAGGAGTAGCGCAGAACCCCCGGCGCGTCCCAAGATCCGGGACGTCCTGACAGCTGGCGGGACAGCGCCGAGTGCGCCGTCGTACCGTCGACTCCATGATTCGGCGCGATCTCGTACTTCGCTGCCGCGGCGGGGCCCGCTAACAGGGTCGGCTTCCCGTCGCGGGGTTCGGCGCTGACCCGCCACGTTGCGACCGTAGGGAACCCGAGATGAGCACCACGACGACCGCTCCAGAGACCGGGGCGCAGAACCGTACGCACCAGCACCAGGCCGACCCCGCTGACCGGACCGCAGGCGCCGCGACCACGGCGGCGGTCCGGCAAGCGGTCCAGCAGGCCATGGACCGGCGCGACAACGGCGGCGAGACCGGCCACACCGCGTGAGCCTCTCCCACCTGCGCCTCGCGCTGGTTCCCGGCGACGGGATCGGTCCCGAGGTGGTGGCCGAGGGCCTGCGCGTGCTCGAGGCGGTGTGTGCCGCGGAGAGCGTCAAGCTGGAGACCACCGAGTACGACCTCGGCGCGCGCCGCTACCTGGCCACCGGGGAGACGCTGCCGGACGCCGTGCTCGCCGAGATCCGCGGTCACGACGCGATCCTCCTCGGCGCCATCGGGGACCCGTCGGTGCCCAGCGGCGTGCTCGAGCGCGGCCTCCTGCTGAGGCTGCGCTTCGCGCTCGACCACCACGTGAACCTCCGTCCGGCCAAGCTGTACCCCGGGGTGCGGTCCCCGTTGGGCGAGGTGGAGATCGACTTCGTCGTCGTGCGGGAGGGCACCGAGGGCCCGTACGTCGGCAACGGCGGGGTCGTGCGCCAGGGCGGGCCGCAGGAGATCGCGACCGAGGTCAGCGTCAACACGGCGTTCGGCGTCGAGCGGGTCGTGCGCGACGCGTTCCGGCGGGCAGCCGCGCGACCGCGCCAGCACCTGACACTCGTGCACAAGACCAACGTGCTGGTGCACGCGGGGGGGCTGTGGGCACGGACGACCGAGCGGGTCGCAGCTGAGTTCCCCGAGGTGAGCACCGACTACGTCCACGTCGATGCCGCGGCGATCTACCTCGTCAGCGACCCGGCGCGTTTCGACGTGCTGGTCACCGACAACCTGTTCGGCGACATCCTCACCGACCTCGCCGCGGCGGTGACCGGCGGCATCGGGCTCGCCGCCAGCGCGAACCTGGACCCGAGCACGGCGAACCCCTCGATGTTCGAGCCGGTGCACGGGTCGGCCCCGGACATCGCCGGCACCGGCGTCGCCGACCCTCGCGCGACGATCCTCTCGGTGGCCCTGCTCCTCGATCACGTCGGGCTCGGCTCCGCCGCTGCGCGCGTCGAGGCAGCCGTGGCCGCGGACCTGGCGGCATCCACCGCCGGTCGCTCGACCCGGGAGGTCGGCGACGCCGTGCTCTCCCGCCTCGGCTGAGCGGTCGGATACGGTCGGTCTCATGCCGAGCGAGCTCACCATCGACCTGGCCCCCTCGACGTCGCCACGCAGCGCGGAGGAGCGGGCCCGCCTGCTGGCGGACCCCGGTTTCGGCCAGGTGTTCACCGATCACATGGTCACGATCAGCTACGCGAGCGACCGCGGCTGGCACGACGCGCGTCTCACCGCGTACGGCCCACTGACGCTGGACCCAGCGACCTCGGCGCTGCACTACGGGCAGGCGATCTTCGAGGGTCTCAAGGCCTACCACCAGGCCGACGGCTCGGTCGCGCTGTTCAGGCCCGACATGAACGCGGCGCGCTTCCAGCGCTCGGCGCGCCGGCTGGCGATGGCCGAGCTGCCGACGGAGCTGTTCCTCGAGTCGGTGCAGGCGCTCGTGCGCGCCGACCGCGACTGGGTGCCGACCAAGCCTGGTGAGGCGCTGTACCTGCGGCCGCTGGAGTTCGCCGTCGACCCGTTCCTCGGCGTGCGCCCGTCCCTGGAGTACCGCTACCTGCTCTTCGCCTCGCCGGCCGGCAACTACTTCCCCGGCGGGGTGCGCCCGGTGTCGGTGTGGCTGTCGACGGAGTACGTGCGCGCTGCCCCAGGCGGCACGGGCGAGGCCAAGTGCGCCGGCAACTACGCGGCCTCGCTGGTCGCGCAGGCGCAGGCCGCCGAGCACGGCTGCGACCAGGTCGTCTGGCTGGACTCGGCCGAGCACCGCATCGTCGAGGAGATGGGCGGGATGAACCTGTTCTTCGTCCACGCCGACGGGCGGCTGCTGACCCCGGAGCTGACCGGGACGCTGCTGCCCGGGGTGACCCGGGAGTCGATCCTCACGCTGGGGCGTGACCTCGGTCTCGAGCCGGTCGAGGGCCGGATCTCGACCGACGACTGGGAGCGCGGCGCCGCGGCAGGGACGATCACCGAGGTCTTCGCCTGCGGCACCGCCGCTGTGGTCACGCCCGTCGGCGAGGTCAAGCACGCCGGCGGGTCCTTCACCGTGGCCGACGGAGCACCGGGCGCTGTGACGATGAAGGTGCGCGAGGCGCTGCTCGGCATCCAGCAGGGCACCGCCCCCGACCCGCACGGCTGGATGGTTCCGGTCGCCTGAGCGCGACGGGTGTGGGTTCGCCCGCAGGGGCCTGGGTACAGGAGTGGGCATGACAGACAGCCCCCACGACAACAACCAGCAGGCTGAGACCGCGATCGCAGCGGGGATGGCCGCCGGCGACACCGAGGCAGTCATGCGTGCCGTAGCCGCCATCGAGGTGGTGGTGCCGCAGGCGTCGGCCAATGACGGTGCCGCTCCGGACGGGTCGATCAGCCTGCCCGTCATCGAGCAGGACGGCACGTCCTACGTCCCGGTCTTCACCTCCGAGGCCGCAATGTCGCAGGCTGCGCCGGACATCGAGGACGCGGTCACCGTGTCAGCGGCCGAGCTCGGCGCCAACTGGCCCTCGGACGACCTGTGGCTGGCCGTGAACCCCGGCACGGAGGAGGGCCTCACCCTGCCCCCTGACGCCGTGAAGTCCCTGCCCGTCTACAGCAACAGCGAGACCCCCTAGCGACCACACCCAGAGCTCCACAGAAAGCGAGCAACGAGGCGATCCGGCCGCACTGTCCGGATGGCGGACGTGCTGTTCCCTTCTCGACGATCCGCAGGGACCATCGACGCGATGCACCAGTTCAGCATTACGCCCTAGCGCGCCCGCCGGCACGAGCCGGCAGACGCGCAGACCTCCCGCACCCGCGGGGGGTCTTTTTTGTTGGGAGAGAACCCGATGGCCGTGACCGACGAGTTCCACGTCTACGACACGACGCTGCGCGACGGCGCGCAGCAGGAGGGCCTGGCGTTCTCCGTCGCGGACAAGCTCGCGGTGGCGGGCCACGTCGACGAGCTCGGTGTCGGGTTCATCGAGGGCGGCTGGCCCGGGGCGAACCCGAAGGACACCGAGTTCTTCCGTAGGGCTCGCACCGAGCTCGACCTGAAGCACGCGCAGCTCGCCGCGTTCGGCGCAACCCGCCGACCCGGTGCGAAGGCCGCCGATGACCCCCTGGTGGCCGCCCTGCGTGAGTCCGGCGCGCCCGTCGTGACGTTGGTGGCCAAGAGCCACGACCGTCACGTCGAGCTCGCGTTGCGCACCTCCCTGGACGAGAACCTCGCCATGGTGCGCGACACGGTCAGCCACCTGCGGGCCGAGGGCCAGCGGGTGTTCCTCGACGCGGAGCACTTCTTCGACGGGTACGCGAGCAACCCCGCGTACGCCCTCGAGGTGCTGCACGCCGCCGTCGAGGCCGGCGCCGACGTCGCCGTGCTCTGCGACACGAACGGCGGGCGGCTGCCCGACGAGGTGGCCGACGTCGTCCATGCCGTACGCGAGGCGACGTCGGCGCGGCTGGGCATCCACTGCCACAACGACGCCGGCTGCGCGGTGGCCAACTCGCTCGCGGCGGTCACCGCCGGCGCGAGCCACGTGCAGGGGACCCTCAACGGCTACGGCGAGCGCACCGGCAACGCCGACATCCTCACGGTCATCGCCAACCTCGAGCTCAAGCTGAACCGCCGGGTGCTGCCGGCCCGGACGTTGCCCGAGGCCACCCGGATCGCGCACGCCGTGTCCGAGCTCGCCAACGTCGCCCCGTACTCCCGTCAGCCCTACGTCGGTGCCTCCGCGTTCGCGCACAAGGCGGGGCTGCACGCGAGCGCGGTGCGGGTCGATCCGATGCTCTACCAGCACGAGGAGCCCGCGGCCGTCGGCAACGACATGCGGATGCTCGTCTCCGACATGGCCGGCCGGGCCTCGATCGAGCTCAAGGGCCGCGAGCTCGGCTACGACCTCGCCGGCAACGTCGAGCTGCTCACCCGGGTCACCGACAAGGTCAAGGAGATGGAGAGCCGCGGCTACACCTTCGAGGCGGCCGATGCGTCTTTCGAGCTGTTGCTGCGCGCCGAGGTCGATGGTGCGCGCCCGGACCTGTTCCAGGTCGAGTCGTGGCGGGTCATCGTCGACGCGCAGGGCGCCGGGACCGCTGCTGCGGAGGCGACCGTGAAGGTGCGCGCCGGTGGAGAGCGCCGGGTGGCGGTGGGGGAGGGCAACGGCCCGGTGAACGCCCTCGACCACGCGCTACGGACCGCGCTCGGCTCGGCGTACCCCGAGCTGGCCAAGCTCGAGCTGATCGACTACCGCGTACGCATCGTGGACGCCGCGCACGGCACCGACGCCGTGACCCGGGTGCTGATCGAGACCAGTGACGGCGAGACGTCGTGGGAGACCATCGGGGTGCACGAGAACATCATCGAGGCCTCTTGGGAGGCCCTGCTCGACGCCGTCACCTACGGTCTGCTCCGCCACCGCTCGAGCGGGTCCTCGACCTGACCCAGCGGCGGCGACCGGACCCGGCCGGTTGAGCCGGAATCGCGATGATCGGAGTGCTGGGGGGCCACCGGCCGGCGCCAGGTTGCTCCGATCCTGGTGAATCGCGCGCATTCGCGCTGGTGGAAGAGTGCGGCGCGGGGCGGCGCGGGCAACCGGCTCAGGCGGACCAGCCCCACAGGGACTCGCCGACCCACAGCAACAGGAACCACAGACCTGCGCTGACGGGTGGCACTGCCAGCACCCACCAGCTGCGTCGCCGGGCGAGCAGCACCGCCGTCGTGACCAGCACGGCGAACAGGGCGTACGCGAGGAACACGTCGGGGGCCGGCGCCACCAGACCGGTGGTCAGGTAGAAGAACCCGATCGGCACCATCAGCGCGAACGCGACAACCGTCAGCGCCGCCCGGGCCCGGGTGGTGGCCTGCGTCGCCGCTGCTCCGCTCGAGTCCGATCTTCCGCGCGCGGTGAGGGCCAGCGCCAGTGCGCCGATCAGGGGGAGTGCGGCGACCAGACGCGGGGGCGCCAGGTGCTCGCCCAGGACGGTGAGCTCCAGGGCGAGGGCGCCGATCAGCAGCGCGGCCGCCAACCGCGGGCGACGCGCGACGGCCGCACCGCCGAGGGCAAGCACGAGAGCGGCGATCCCGAGGGAGACGCCGGTGGTGGAGGGGTCGCGCGCATCAGGGACGCCGCGACCGACCAGCTCGGCAACGATCCGGTAGGCGAAGACGGCGGCGGCGGTCAGGGACAGGGCCGCCTGCACGGCGCGAAACGGGATCGGCGCAGTGGTCGGCTCCGGAGCAGCTGTCGTCGTGGTCACCACCTGAGAGTGCGCCGGACCCGGCAGGTGCGCATGAGTACGCCGACTCAGCCACAGATAGCCTCGCCGGGTGCGTATCGCGAGGTTCACGACAGGAGACGGCGCCGCGTTCGGCGTCGTCGAGGGCGACCAAGCGTCCGGGGACGCGACGATCCGGGCGATCGACGGGCACCCGTTCGCGCCCTTCCAGGTGGTGGGCGAGCCCCAGCCGCTGTCCGGCGTCCGGCTGCTGTCCCCGGTGCTGCCCAGCAAGGTCATCGCGATCGGGCGCAACTACGCCGACCACGTGAACGAGATGGGCGGTGACGTGGCGGACGTCACGGCAAAGCCGCCGGTCGTCTTCCTCAAACCGTCCACCTCGGTGGTGGGCCCGGGTGACCCGGTCCTCTACCCGGTGGGCATCTCGGACGACGTCCACTTCGAGGGCGAGCTGGCCGTCGTCATCTCCCGGCTCTGCCGCGAGGTGCCGGCCGAGCGGGTCGCGGATGTCGTCCTCGGCTTCACCTGCGCCAACGATGTGACTGCCCGCGACCTGCAGCGTCGCGAGTCCCAGTGGGGGCGGGCCAAGGGTTTCGACTCGTTCTGCCCACTCGGTCCGTGGATCACCACCGATGTCGACCCGTCGGACCTCGCGGTGTCCACCACGGTCAACGGCGAAGCGCGCCAGGCCGGGCGTACGTCCCAGATGATCCGCGGCGTCGACGAGCTCGTCGCGCACGTCAGCCAGGCGATGACGCTGTTGCCGGGTGACGTGATCCTCACCGGCACGCCCGCCGGGGTCGGGCCGCTCGAGGTCGGCGACGAGGTCAGCGTCACGATCGAGTCGATCGGCACCCTCACCAACCCGGTCTCGGCCCGTGGCTGACACCCGGCCGGTGCGAGTCCGTGTCGCGCCGTCGCCGACGGGCGACCCGCACGTCGGCACCGCGTACATGTCGCTGTTCAACCTCGCCTTCGCCCGTCAGCAGGGCGGCCAGTTCGTGCTGCGCATCGAGGACACCGACCGGGCGAGGTACCAGGCCGACAGCGAGGCGCAGATCTTCGAGTCGCTCGCCTGGCTCGGGCTGGACTGGGACGAGGGGCCGGACAAGGGCGGGCCCTACGCGCCCTACCGCCAGTCGGAGCGGATCGAGACGTACGGGAAGCACGTCGAGCGGCTGCTCGCCGACGGCCGGGCCTATCACTGCTGGTGCACGACCGAGCGGCTCGCCCAGATGCGCGAGGAGCAGCAGAAGGCCAAGCTCCCCACCGGCTACGACCGGCTCTGCCAGGGCAAGACCCGCGAGGAACGCTCCGCGCTGCCCGGTTTCAGCGACCAGCCGGTGGTGCGGATGCTCATCCCTGCCGACGTGCCGTTGGCATTCGAAGACCTGATCCGCGGCGAGATCAAGGCTCCGCGCCCCGACGACCAGGTGATAGTGAAGGCCGACGGCTACCCGACGTACCACCTGGCCAACGTGGTCGACGACCACGAGATGGCGATCACCCACGTCGTGCGTGGCGAGGAGTGGATCTCCTCGACGCCCAAGCACATCCTGCTCTACGACTGGCTGGGCTGGGAACGTCCGGCGTTCGCGCACATGCCGTTGCTGCGCAACACCGACAAGTCGAAGATCTCCAAGCGCAAGAACCCCGCGGCGCGGATGCTGTGGTTCCGCGAGAAGGGCTACCTGCCCGAGGCCCTGGTGAACTTCCTCGCGCTGATGGGCTACTCCCAGCCCGATGGCGCCGAGGTGTTCACCTACGCCGAGATGGTGGCCAACTTCGACTGGGGTCGGGTCAACACCGTCGGTCCCGTCTTTGACCTGGACAAGCTCGGGTGGCTCAACGGCCACTACATCCGCGAGCTGTCGGCCGACGACCTGGCCGAGCGGATCGTCGAGCACCTGTCCCGGAACGGCGTGCTGCCGGCGCAGCCCACGGCCGAGCACCGGGAGATCGTGCGGGCGGCCACGCCGCTGGTCAACGAGCGCCTGCAGGTCCTGTCCGAGGCCGAGACCATGCTCGGCTTCCTGCTCGTCGACGAGAGTGACTTCTGCGTCGACCCGGACGACGCGGCCAAGGTGCTCACCGCCGATGCCGAGCCGACCCTGACGGCGGCGGTCGACGCGCTGGACGCCCTGGGTGCGTGGGACACCGAAAGCATCGAGCAGGCACTGCGGGCTGCACTCGTCGAGGGTCTCGGGCTCAAGCCGAAGAACGCGTTCGGCCCGGTCCGGGTCGCGGTCACCGGGCGGCGGGTGTCGCCGCCACTGTTCGAGTCGCTGGAGCTGCTGGGCCGGGAGCGGTCGCTGGCCCGGCTTCGAACTGCCGTGCCGGGCGCCCGGCGCTAGGCACCGTGGACGAGGGTCGCCCGTGACGTTGGATCCGGCGTACGACGTCAGCGTGCCTGCTGACCGCTACCCGCAGCTGCTGCGCACACCGAGAGCGCGCTGGTGGCGCCCGGTGCTGGGGCTGCTCCTCGCCGCCGCGACGCTCGCCTTCGCCTCGGTGGCCGTGATCCTGGGGGCGCTGGTCGTGTCGGCGCTGACCGGAGGCTCCGGCGACCCGCTGTCGGAGGCGTCGCTGAGCCCGGACACCCCGCTCGGGTTGCTGGCCAACAACCTCGTCCTGGCGATGCTCATCCCCGCGGCGGCCCTGGCCGTGTTCGTTGTGCACCGGGAGCGGGCCGGCTGGCTCACGTCGGTGCTCGGTCGGCCCCGGTGGGGGTTGTTGTGGCGCTCACTGGCGCTTGCTGCCCCGATCGTGCTGCTCTTCTTCGCCGCCAGCTTCCTGGTCCCGGACGACTCGAGCGCTGATGCCGCCAGCCCGCCGTCGACGGGGACCCTGGTCGCGCTGCTTGCTGTGATCCTGCTCACGACGCCGTTGCAGGCAGCCGCTGAAGAGGTGGGCTTCCGGGGATACCTCAGCCAGGCGCTCGCCTCGTGGTTCGCCAGGCCGATGCTCGGCACGCTGGTCGCCGGCGGAGTGAGCGCGTTGCTGTTCGCGCTGGCTCACGGGGGGCAGGACCTGTGGCTGTTCACCGACCGGCTGTCCTTCGGAGTGGTCGCCTCGTGGCTGGTCTGGCGCACCGGGGGGCTGGAGGCTGCCGTCGCCCTGCACGTCGCCAACAACCTGGTGAGCCTCGCCTACAGCGCGCTGACCGGGTCGCTGTCCAGCGCGCTCACGGCGTCGTCGCTGCCCTGGCAGTTCGCAGTGCTCGACGTGGCCATGATGGTCGTGTTCGCCGCTGCGATCGCGGCCCTGATCGGCCGCTGGGGGGCGGTCGTGCGACGTGCCGCCCCGCCTGGTCTTTTGTCCGGTCCGGCCGCGGTCGGCTATTCTGGCTCGCGTCCACCCACCCCGCCGCCAGCGGGGCCGGACAGCCCATGGGGTATGGGGTAATTGGCAGCCCGACTGATTCTGGTTCAGTTAGTCTTGGTTCGAGTCCAGGTACCCCAGCTGCAGGAGTCCGGCGGCACGCCCGCGCTCGATCCCTGCCCGTGACGCGCCTCGCGTCGCATCCATCGTGGCCCCGTTGTGTAGCGGCCTAGCACGCCGCCCTCTCAAGGCGGTAGCGCGGGTTCGAATCCCGTCGGGGCTACCACGACGGAGGCCCAGGTCGTGAGACCTGGGCCTTTGTGGTTCCCGGATCCGGAGCCGGGCCTGCAGCAAGCTATTTCGGCGGGAGGGACCGCGCATAGCTCACGCCGTGGCAGACCCAGCCTCGGAGATCGTCGTCGGTGTCGACGGCCTCGGGGCCGACGTGCAGCCAGCCGTCCAGCTCCCTCCCCCGCATCTCGAAGCGGTCCACGTGAGCCTCGGCGATCAGTGATTCGCACTCGGCTGGGTCGATGCGCAGCAGCAGGTCGTCCTGACCACTGACGGCGACGGCCATCCGGCCGTCGAGCAGGAAGGCGAGGCCGCCAAACATCCGCTTCTCGCCCAGCCCAGGCTGACCCTCGAGGACCTCGCGGACTCGGTCGGCCAGATCTTCGTCGTATGCCATGCGGCGATTATCACGCGGAGGACTGACAACGGGATCGGACGAGTCCCGGATGAGTCGGGCTACCCAGACGCTGCTGGCTAGCCGGCCGCGAGCAGTGCCGAACCTGGGGCAGAACGCGATGGCCGCCGCGAGCATGTCGCTGCCGGTCCGTGGGTACCGGCAGCGACATGAGTTCATCGATCTTTCGCAACGCCCTGCTCGGTGCCGCGGCTGGTGCGGCCGGAACGACGGCTCTCAACGCCGCCAGCTACGCCGACATGACCTGGCGGGCCAGGCCGTCCAGCAGCACTCCCGAGAAGACCGTCGAGGAGCTGGCCGACAAGGCAGACGTCGAGGTGCCGGGGGAGGGCGAGGACAGGGAGAACCGACTTGCCGGACTCGGGGCGCTGTCCGGGATCGTCACCGGCGTCGGGGTGGGCGCTGCGTACGGCGTCCTGCGGACGCTCGGGCTCCGGCCACCGGTAGCCGTCGGAGCGGTGCTCACCACGCTCGGTGCCCTGGCTGGCTCCAACGGCCCGATGACCGCCCTGGGCATCACCGACCCGCGCACCTGGGGCGCGGCGGACTGGGTCAGCGACGTGGTGCCACACCTGGCGTACGGCGTGGTGACGGCGGCCACCTACGCCGCCGGCGAGCGCTGAGGAAACTCTCAGCAGGTTCCCAGCGTTGGGAACCTCATGGTCGCGTCACCGCCCGACCCCGGTCCCCGGGGACCCACCTCCCCCCGCCGAGTCCCCGGGTGGGCGGCGCCACTCGCGGTGTACGCAGCTGTGCTCCTTTTGGCGTACATCTGGAATCCCGAGCTGGTGCGGTCCACGCTGAGCACTCCCCGGGCCCTCGTATTCATCGCCGTCGTGCTCGTGGTGATCGTCGGGGTCGGTCGGCTGCTCGGTTCGCGGCGGCCGAACTTGGCCCGGGGGCTCCAGGCCGTGCTTGTCCTCGCGGTGCTCGCGGTGACCATCGGGCCGAGCCTGCGCAACACCGAGGTGAACGACACCCTCGACGTGGCGGTCGCGCCGCGTTCGGAGGCCTCCCCGTCCCCCTCGCCATCGGTGTCGACCGACCCGGCAGGCGACGCCTCCACGCAACCATCGCCGCAGGCGTCGACGGAGGACGTGGTGGAGACCGCGGAGCCGCCGCCGTCGGAGGCGACCGCGACGCTGCTCGGGGAGGGGCGGCTGCGCAAGCTGGACTACCAGGCGACCGGCCGGGCCAAGCTCATCGAGCTGCCCGACGGCGGCCACCTCGTGCGGTTCGTGAACCTCGACGTCCAACCCGGGCCCGACTACGTCGTCTACCTGGTGGCGGGCAAGGACACCCGGTCACCCGATGGCGGCCAGTTCCTGGGCAGGCTCAAAGGCAACCAGGGGAACCAGAACTACGACGTCCCGGCGAACGCGGGCGTCGGCGGACAGCGGACCGTCCTGATCTGGTGCCGGTCCTTCGCCGCCCCGGTCGCCAACGCCACCCTGACCTGAGAAGGCGCGGCCTGGCTGTTGCGCGCCGGGGCCGAGCTCTAGCCCGCCGCGGACTCGCTCACGGCTTGCTGCCGGTTCGAACGGCTCGCCTCCGCCTGCTGGACGACCTCGCTGAGCTTGGCCGCCGCCGCGCACACGATCTGGGCGTGCAGCCGACCCGGCTGCCGGCTGAGCCGCTCGACCGGGCCGGAGACCGACACGGCGGCGACTATCCGGCCGCCCGGTCCACGAACCGGCGCCGACACCGACGCCACCCCCGCCTCGCGCTCACCGACGCTCTGCGCCCAGCCCCGCCGGCGGACCTGCGAGAGCACGGTGGCGGTGAACTTGGAGCCCCGCAGCCCGCGGTGCAGCCGGTCGGGCTCCTCCCAGGCGAGCAGGATCTGCGCCGCCGAGCCGGCCTTCATCGTCAGCGTCGCTCCGACGGGCACGGTGTCGCGCAGACCGGTCAGCCGCTCGGCGCCGGCCACGCAGACGCGGCTGTCGCCCTGCCGCCGGTAGAGCTGCGCGCTCTCGCCGGTGATGTCGCGCAGCCGCGCGAGCACCGGGTGCGCGGCCTCGAGCAGGCGGTCCTCGCCGGCGGCACTGGCCAGCTCGCGCAGCCGCGGGCCGAGCACGAACCTGCCCTGCATGTCCCGCCCGACCAGCCGGTGATGCTCGAGGGCCGTGGCCAGCCGGTGGGCGGTCGGCCGGGCCAGCCCGGTGGCCGCCACCAGCTGAGCCAGGCTCGACGGGCCCACCTCGAGAGCACCGAGAACGACGGCGGCCTTGTCCAGGACGCCAACACCGCTAGTGTTGTCCATACGGCGATACTGCCGTCTCAGAGCATGAGACGCAACTCCGAGGGAGAAACAGTGGCGACGACGTTGGCGGAGAAGGTGTGGGAGTCCCATGTCGTACGTCGGGCGGCCGGCGAGCCGGATCTGCTCTACATCGACCTCCACCTCGTGCACGAGGTCACCAGCCCGCAGGCGTTCGAAGGGCTGCGTCTGGCCCGACGGCCGGTGCGTCGCCCCGACCTGACTGTTGCCACTGAAGACCACAACATCCCGACCGTCGACATCGACAAGCCGATCGCCGACCTGGTGTCGCGCACGCAGGTCGACACACTGCGCAGCAACTGCGCCGAGTTCGGTGTGCCGCTGTACAGCCTCGGCAACCAGGAGCAGGGCATCGTGCACGTGGTCGGCCCGCAGCTCGGGCTGACCCAGCCCGGGATGACCGTCGTCTGCGGTGACTCGCACACCTCCACCCACGGTGCGTTCGGTGCGCTGGCGTTCGGCATCGGCACCAGCGAGGTCGAGCACGTGCTGGCCACCCAGACGCTGCCGCTGAGGCCGTTCAAGACGATGGCGGTGACCATCGACGGGGATCTGCCACCGGGGGTCACGTCCAAGGATGTCATCCTCGCGATCATCGCCCAGATCGGCACCGGCGGCGGACAGGGCTACGTCATCGAGTACCGCGGTGCCGCCGTCGAGGCGATGTCGATGGAGGCGCGGATGACGATGTGCAACATGTCGATCGAGGCCGGGGCCAGGGCCGGGATGGTCGCTCCGGACGAGACCACCTTCGCCTACCTGGAGGGTCGGCCGAGGGCCCCGCAGGGCGCGGACTGGGATGCGGCGGTCGCGGCGTGGCGGGAGCTGCGCAGCGACGACGACGCAACCTTCGACCACGAGGTCGTGCTCGATGCGGCGGGCCTTGCCCCCTACGTCACCTGGGGGACCAACCCCGCGCAGGGTGCTCCGCTGTCGGCGAGCGTGCCCGACCCCGGGTCGTTCACCGACCCGAACGAGCGAGCTGCGGCACAGCGGGCACTGGAGTACATGGACCTGGAGGCAGGCACTCCGTTGCGAGACATCGCTGTGGACACGGTCTTCCTGGGCTCGTGCACCAACGGGCGCATCGAGGACCTCCGGGCGGCCGCGGAGATCCTGCGCGGCAGACATGTCCGGGACAGCGTGCGGATGCTGGTCGTGCCTGGATCGGTGCGGGTTCGCCTCGCGGCCGAGGCGGAGGGGCTCGATCTGGTGTTCAAGGAGGCCGGTGCCGACTGGCGCCATGCCGGCTGCTCGATGTGCCTCGGCATGAATCCCGACCAGCTCGCGCCGGGGGAGCGCAGCGCCTCGACGTCCAACCGCAACTTCGAAGGCCGTCAGGGCAAGGGCGGTCGCACCCACCTGGTGTCGCCACTGGTAGCCGCCGCCACCGCCGTCACCGGCCGGCTGTCCAGCCCCGAGGACCTCGAGCCCACCACCGCGAGGAGCTGACCATGCAGGCCGTCACGACACATACCGGGCGCGCGGTTGCGTTGCGCCGCTCCAACATCGACACGGACCAGATCATCCCGGCGGTCTACCTCAAGCGGGTGACCCGCACCGGGTTCGAGGACGGGCTGTTCGCGGCGTGGCGCGCGGACCCCGACTTCGAGCTGAACCGCCCCGAGTCGGCCGGCGCGACGATCCTCGTGGCCGGGCCGGAGTTCGGCACCGGCTCGTCGCGCGAGCACGCCGTCTGGGCCCTGTGGGACTACGGGTTTCGCGTGGTGATCTCCTCACGCTTCGGGGACATCTTCCGCGGCAACGCCGGCAAAGGCGGCCTGGTCACCGCCTGTGTCGCCAGTGCTGACGTCGAGATGCTGTGGGCCGATCTGGCCGCAGACCCGTCGCTGGAGGCGACGGTCGACCTCGAGTCGCGGACCGTGTCCTGGGGCAGTCGAAGCGTCGATCTCGAGATCGACGACTACACCCGTTGGCGCCTGATGGAGGGCCTCGACGACGTCGACCTGACTCTTCGACAGGCTTCTGACATCGACGACTTCGAGTCACGCCGGCCGGGATGGCTGCCTACGACTGCCTGAGATCCCTGCGATTCCTTGCGACACAACGGAAAACGCCCCCGTTGGTGTTTGTCTCGACTCCATCTTGCGCCTACCGTCGAGCCTGACAACGAGCGACCGCTCGGACTTTCCGCAATCCGCGAGGGGATTCACACGTGAACAAGGCTCAGCTGATCGACCGGCTCGCCGGACAGCTCGGCAGCAAGAAGGCTGCGTCGGACGCAGTCGAGTCCGTGATCGACACCATCACCCGAGCGGTGACGTCGGGCGAGCGCGTCGCGATCACCGGCTTCGGCGTCTTCGAGAAGGTGGCTCGTCCGGCCCGCACCGGACGCAACCCACGCACCGGCGAGACCGTCAAGATCAAGAAGACCACGGTCCCGAAGTTCAAGCCGGGCCAGGCGTTCAAGGATGTCGTCTCCGGCGCGAAGAAGCTGCCGAAGGTGGCCGTCTCGGCGACCAAGGCAGCGGCCGGCACGAGTCGCGGCGCGGCCGCGAAGTCGACCGCCAAGAAGTCGACCGCCAAGAAGTCGACCGCCAAGAAGTCGACCGCCAAGAAGGCCACGGCCAAGAAGTCGACCACCAAGAGGGCCACGGCCAAGAAGGCTCCGGCGAAGAAGAGCACTGCGAAGAAGAGCACGGCCAAGAAGTCGACCGCCCGCAAGCGCTGACGGCGGGCCACGACTGCCCGACCGAGCACGACGAAGGCCCGGTCTCCCGTGGGGGAGGCCGGGCCTTTCGCTACGTGTGGAGATCGTCAGCTACGGCGATCGGGCAAGGTCGCGATCGTGAGGTAGGTCACGATGCGTCCGCCCGAGTCATCGACCGCGGCGCCGGTCTCGATGCGCACCCGTTGGCCGACGCGCAACAGCCGGATGTCGCCGGCGTCGAAAGCCTGCTGACCGTAAGCCAGCTCGACACCATCGTCGAGCAGCACGGTCCCGGACCGGGTCTGCGGATCGAAGCTGCGCACCGTCGCCTGCACGGATCGAACGTATCCCAGTGGACGACCGTCCCCGGTCGAGCGGTGCGGCTGACAGCTCGATGGACTGGTCGCTTCACGCGAGTGGATCACCGCCGGGAGAGCGTCTCCAGGGCTGCCGAGGTGCGCGGCCCCACCCCGAGCTGGATCGCAGCCTCCAGGTCGTCGGCGGTGTCGACGTCGCGGCGGACCGTCGGGCAGTCGACGGCGGTGATCTCGGCGTGCCCTGCCTGCGCGTGCGCGAGCGCCGAGTCGGGTCCGAACAGTGGATGCAGGCTGACCCCCGGCCCCGCGAGGACCAGTGTCGTCCCGCTGCCGTGAGCGTCGGGCAGGAACGCCGACGTCTCCCGCTCGACCAGTGCGCCGCCACGGGCCAGGGCGTCGGCCAGCTCCTCGGAACGCAGCGCCGGAAGGTCGGCGGAGAGCGCGCCGGTGCCCGACTCGTGATCACGTGCGGCGGCGACCGCTGCGCCGTGCCGCAACGCCGGGTTGAGGCCGGCATCCGGCTCGTCCGCGACGACGTACGCACCCAACGAGGTCAGCAGCCGGGCCGCCTGCGGCTCGTCGGTGACGGCGACGACGGCGGCGACCGTCGGTGTGGCAAGTGCGGCGGCAGCGGTGTCGAGTGCGAACGCCAGCGCCAGTTCGCGGCGATATGTGTCGTACGGGGGGCCGAGCCGGGTCTTGGCCAGCGCGAGTCGCTTGACCGGGACCACGAGGGTCCAGCGCACCTCTGCGGTCGGCATCGGTCGATCCTTGCAGCCGGGCTCGACATGGGACTCGCTGGACCGGAAGACTGGCCGCCCGCCCTCGCCCCCGAGGGCACGTCCGAGGGGAGAGCGCGTTCCGGTGCGGCCTGACCAGCAGCGGGTCCAGCGAGCCCGGGCAGCGAGCGGTCCACCGGGGTTCTGGTACCGACTGGCGGTCGCCATCCTGCGGCCCCCGTTGATGACGCTCACGCGGCGCGACTGGCGCGGCTGGGAGCACGTCCCCGAGACCGGTGGCGCGATCGTCGTCACGAACCACATCTCGCACGCGGACCCGCTCACGTTCGCCCACTTCCTCTACGACTCCGGCCGACTGCCGCGCTTCCTCGGCAAGTCCGGGCTCTGGAGGGTGCCCTTCGTGCGCTCGGTGCTGCGTGGTGCAAAGCAGATCCCGGTCCATCGGGAGACGGGGAACGCCGGCCAGGCCTACTCCTCCGCGGTGGACGCCGTACGCAGCGGAGAGCTCGTGGTCATCTATCCCGAGGCGACCCTGACCCGTGACCCGGCGCTGTGGCCGATGGTGGGCAAGACGGGTGCGGCGCGGGTAGCGCTCGAGACCGGGGCACCGGTGATCCCGGTCGCGCAGTGGGGGCCGCACGAGCTGTTGCCGCCCTACTCCCAGCGGCCGGCGCTGTTCCCCCGCAAGACGATGCAGGTACGCGCCGGAGCACCGGTCCGGCTCGAGGACCTGCGCGACCGGGACATCGACGTGGCACTGCTGGACGAGGCGAGCGAGCGCATCCTGGCGGCGATCACCCGCATCCTCGAGGAGATCCGTGGTGAGCCGGCGCCGGCAACGCGGTTCGACGTGCGGCGGGAGCAGCTGCCGAGGACCGGGAACCCACGCCGCGTCGACGGCGGCAGCTACGGCAGCGACGACAGGAGGGCGTCATGACCCGGATAGCGGTGTTCGGGACCGGATCGTGGGGGACTGCCTTCTCGCTGGTGCTCGCCGATGCGGGCAACGAGGTCGTGCTGTGGGGCCGGCGCGGCGGGCCGGTCGAGTCGATCAACGCCTTCCACGAGAACCCCGACTACCTGCCGGGCGTCCTTCTCCCGGACGCGGTGTCCGCGACGACGGACGCCGCGGCTGCTCTGGACGGAGCCGAGGTCGTCGTGCTGGCCGTGCCGTCGCAGACGCTGCGCGACAACCTCGCGACGTGGACGCCGCTGCTTCCCGGCGGCTGCGTGCTGGTCAGCCTGATGAAGGGCATCGAGCTCGGCACCACCCGGCGGATGAGCGAGGTCATCGCCGAGGTCACCGGAGCCGGGGAGGAGCGGATCGCGGTCGTGTCCGGACCCAACCTGGCCAAGGAGATCGCTGCCCGGCAGCCGGCCGCGTCGGTCGTGGCGTGTGCCGACGAGGCTGTCGCCGAGAAGCTCCAGCTGGTGTGCTCGTCGCAGGCCTTCCGGCCCTACACCAACACCGACGTCGTCGGGGTCGAGCTCGGAGGTGCGGTGAAGAACGTCATCGCACTCGCCGTCGGGATGGCCAAGGGGATGGAGATGGGCGACAACTCCCAGGCCTCGATCATCACCCGCGGCCTGGCCGAGATCACGCGGCTGGGACTGGCCCTCGGGGCCGATGCCGCCACGTTCGCCGGGCTCGCCGGCGTCGGAGACCTCGTCGCGACCTGCATGTCGCCCCTCTCGCGGAACCGGACGTTCGGCGAGAACCTCGGCCGCGGGATGTCGCTCGAGGACGTCATCGCAGCGACTCGGCAGACGGCCGAGGGCGTGAAGTCGGCCGAGTCGATCCTGGCGCTGGCGCGGGCACACGGGGTCGAGATGCCGATTGTCGAGCACGTGGTCGCCGCGGTGCACGACGGGCTCCCGCCGGGGGAGATCGTGCGGCGCATCATGAGCCGGACCACCAAGGCCGAGACCGGCTGAGCAGTCGACGGGCCGGACTCGCCGCATCGGCGCATCCGGCCAGGCAGACTGGACCGCGTGACGATCGCCGCGGCCCCGGACGCCGCCCTCGACGAGATCGCCGCTGTCGTTCGCGACGGTGACGTCTTCGTGCTCACCGGGGCGGGCCTGTCGACGGAGTCGGGCATCCCCGACTACCGCGGCCCGACAGGAGCGCTGCGCCGGTCACTGCCCATGAACTTCCAGACGTTCACCCGGGATCCGCTGGCCCGGCGCCGTTACTGGGCGCGCAGCCAGGTCGGCTGGCGGCACCTGCGCCGCGCCGAGCCCAACGCCGGTCACCACGCGGTGTCGACGTTGCAGTCGCGCGGTCTGCTCAGCGGCGTGGTCACCCAGAACGTCGACGGTCTGCATCAGGCCGGGGGAGCCGACCCGGTGGTCGAGCTGCACGGCAACGTCGACCGGGTGATCTGCCTGGGCTGTCGGCAGGTGACCACGCGGACCGACCTGGACGTGCGGCTCACTGCGGCCAACCCGGGCTGGGATGCCGCTGCGACTGCGGTCAACCCGGACGGCGACGTCACGCTCGTCGAGGCCGACCTCGACGGCTTCGAGGTCGTGGACTGCGGCGGCTGCGGGGGAATGCTCAAGCCCGACGTCGTCTTCTTCGGCGAGAACGTGCCGCCGGGCACGGTCAACCACTGCTACGAGCTGGTGGCCAGGTCACGCGCGCTGATCGTCCTGGGATCCTCGCTGGCGGTGTTCTCCGGCCTACGGTTCGTCCGCCGGGCCGTGTCGCTCGGGCAGCCGGTCGTCATCGTCAACCAGGGCTGGACCCGCGGCGACGAGCTGGCAATGCTGAAGATCGAGGCTCCGCTCGGTGCGACCTTGGTCGCGCTGGCCGCCGTTGCGTGACCGACGGCCCGCCTAGTCGCTGGTGAGCCCCGCGGCGTCCAGCGCATTGCTCAGGTCGGACCAGAGATCTTCGACGTCCTCGATGCCGACCGACAGCCGCAACAGCGTCTCGGGCACCTCGGCGCTCTCCCCGGGCCAGCGTCGGCGGCGCTCCAGGCTGGACTCGACCCCTCCGAGGCTGGTGGCGTGCACCCACAGCTCGGTCGAGTCGGCCACCTTCTCGGCCGAAGCAGCCTCGCCGTTCAGGACGACCGCCACCATCGCCCCCAGGCCGGGATAGAGAACCTCGGCCACAGCCGGGTGCTCGGCCATCCGCCGGGCCAGCTCGGCCGCGTTCTTCTGAGCGCGCTCCACGCGTAGGTGCAGGGTGCGCAGCCCCCGTAGCGCGAGCCAGGACTCGACCGTGCCGGGCACCGAGCCGTGGGTGCTGCGGTATCCCACCAGCTGCTCGGCGATGTCCGCGTCGGAGGCGACCGCCACGCCGAGCAGCACGTCCGAGTGACCGGAGAGGTACTTGGTCGCGCTGTGCACGACGACGTCGGCGCCCGAGGCGAGCGGTCGCTGCAGGATCGGTGTCGCAAAGGTGTTGTCCACCACGAGCAGCACGCCCGCGACGCGGGTCCGTGCCGCGAGGTCGTCCAGGTCGACGGTGCGCAGCAGCGGGTTGGTGGGCGTCTCGGCCCAGCAGAGGTCCGCGCCACGCAACGCGGCATCGGTGGCGTCCCGGTCGGCCATCTCCACCCGGCGGACGGTGAGCCGCCCGCTCTGCTCCAGGTGACCGAGCAGCTTCAGCGTGCCGTAGTAGGACTCCGCCGAGGCCACGACGACGCCACCGACCGGCACCAGGTCCACGACGGCCGCCACTGCCGCCAACCCGGAGGCGAACGAGGTGGCGACCCCGCCCTCCAGGGCGCCGACCGCCGACTCGAGCATCTCCCAGGTCGGGTTGCCGTAGCGCCCGTAGCCCACGTCGCCACCTGCGTGGTAGGTCGACGCCAGCACGATCGGCGGGTTCATCGGCCCGTCCGGTCGTCGCGGTGGCCGCCCGGCGGACACCGCGATCGTGGCCGCCGAGTGCGACGTCGGCTCGTCCATCGCACTCATCCGAAGCGTCCCAGTGCGATCGGGCGCAGGTGGCGCTGCTGGGGCGAGGACATGACGAGAAGTATCCATGTCCGCAGGTATCGTCGCGGGCGATGACCGAGATCCGTGACACGACAGGCCCCCGCCCGTCCGCCGGTGACCCGGCCCGCAAGCCACGGGTGGCCGTCGTCTTCGGCGGCCGCAGCACCGAGCACTCCGTCTCCTGCGTGTCCGCCGGCAGCGTGCTGAGGGTGATCGACCGCGACCGCTACGACGTCGTGCCCATCGGCATCTCGCACGAGGGCCGGTGGGTGCTGGCCGCGGACGAGCCGGACAAGCTCGCCATCACCGGCGACCGGTTGCCCGAGGTCGAGGACGTCGGGGCCGGCGTCGTCCTGTCCGGGGACCCCACCCACCGGGGGCTCGTCGTGCACGAGCCGGGTCAGGTGCCCCGCGAGATCGGCGACGTCGATGTCGTTCTCCCCTTGTTGCACGGGCCCTACGGCGAGGACGGCACCATGCAGGGGCTGCTCGAGCTGGCCGGCGTCGCCTACGTCGGCTCCGGGGTCTTCGCCTCGGCTGCCGCCATGGACAAGGGCCACATGAAGGCGCTCTTCCAGGCAGCCGGGCTGCCCGTCGGGCCGTACGCCGTCGTCACCCCGCGCGACTGGGAACGGGGCAAGGCGGCCGTGCGCGAGACGGTGGCGGCGCTGGGGTTCCCCGTGTTCGTCAAGCCGGCGCGGGCCGGCTCCAGCGTCGGCATCAGCAAGGTCGGTGAACCCGGCGACCTTGACGCCGCGATCGAGGAGGCCCGACGCCACGACCCCCGGGTCGTCGTCGAGGCCACGGTCGACGGGCGCGAGATCGAGTGCGGGGTCCTCGAGGGAGTCGACGGCGACGAGCCCGAGGCCAGCGTTCCCGGTGAGGTCATCGTCGGCGGCGGTCACGAGTTCTACGACTTCGCAGCCAAGTACCTGCCCGACGAGGGGACCGACCTCGTCGTCCCGGCCGACCTCCCCGGCGAGGTCGTGACGCAGGTCCAGGACCTGGCCTGTCGCGCCTTCGATGTCCTGGGCTGCGAGGGCCTGGCCCGGGTCGACTTCTTCCTCACCGCCGACAACACGGTGGTCATCAATGAGGTGAACACCATGCCCGGGTTCACGCCGGTGTCGATGTTCCCGTTGATGTGGAAGGCATCGGGGCTCGACTACCCGGCACTCGTCGACCGGCTCGTCGAGACGGCCCTGCGCCGCCCCACCGGCCTGCGCTGAGGCGAGCCGGCGGGAGGGGTCAGCGGCTGACGTCAGCCGCGACGGGCGCAGACATGACGTCGACCAGCGCAGCCAGCCCGGTGAGCAGCCGTTGGGATCGCTGTGCGCCGAGGCCATCGTGGACGACTGCGAGTGCCGCGTCGACCGACGGCTGCAGCCTGTCGACCAGCTCGCGACCCGGCTCCGACAGATACAGGGCTATCCGGCGTCGGTCGTCGCGAGCCTGCCGGCGGTAGACCAGGGCGCGCGAGACCAGCCGGTCGGTGAGCTTGCTCAGCGTCGGGCCGTTCAGGAGCGCGATGTCGGCGACCTCGCCCATCGAGTGACCGTGGCCGTCGCGCAGGGCCGCCAGCACTCGCCACTCGTCGACCGAGACCTCGTCGGCGGCCAGCGCCTCCGCCACGATGCCGGAGAGGCAGCGCGCCGCCTCGGCCAGCAGGTAGTCAAGCGATGATCGGCTACCGCTGCGCATGAGGCTCCCTCCGATCTGTCCGACGTACCCTAACGGGGCTGCTCACGCGAGAGCGGTCCGAACGAGGAGAGGCGATGCCACCCGTCGAGAGTGCAGGCGCGGGATGTGACGTCGTGCGCCTGGCGGCGGTGGTCCCGCTGAGTGGCTCACTGGGACTGTGTGGGCCGTCCGCGCTCGCCTGTGCCCGGCTCGGTGTCGACGAGGTCAACCTCCGGGGTGGGATTCTCGGCCGAGAGGTCGAGATCGTGGTCGTCGACGGCGGCCGGAGACCTGGCGAGGTGGCGGACGAGGTCGCCGCCGGGGTCGAGCACGGTCGTGTCGAAGCCGTCGTCGGGATGCACACCAGCGACGTCCGCGTCGCCGTGAGCCGCCGGCTAGGCGGGACGGTTCCCTACGTCTACACCCCGCCGTACGAGGGAGGTGAGCGCACGCCTGGTGTCATCCTGATCGGAGAAACCCCGGACCAGCAGCTGCAGCCGGTCATCGAGAGGCTCGTGAGCACGCGCCACGCCCAGCGATGGTTCCTGGTCGGCAACGACTACGTGTGGCCGCGGCGGACCCACGCCAGCGCCGCGTCGTTCCTGAAGAGGTGTGGCGGTCAGGTCGTCGGCGAGCGGTTCGTCCCGATGGGGTCGACGAACTTCGGGGAGCTGGTGGAGACAATCGTCCGCTCACGCTCTCAGGCCGTCCTCCTGAGCCTGGTCGGCGCCGATCAGATCGCCTTCCACCGCCAGATCGCGCAGCACCCGGGGGCGTCGGGACTGGTGCGCCTGTCCACGAGTCTGGAGGAGAACGTCCTGCTCGGAATGGGCGGCGACGACTCCGGAGACGTGTACGCCGCCATGGGGTACTTCGCCTCCTTGGCCACCGATGCCTCCCTGTCCTTCCTCGGCCGCTACGTTGCTGCTTACGGGGACGAGGCACCACCCCTGAGCGCGCACGGCCAGTCCGCCTACGAGGGTGTGCTGGCCCTCGAGGCCATGGCCGCGCAGGCCAGGTCCCTCCGCGTCCGCGACCTCGTCCGAGCCGGGCAAGGAGCCACCTTCACCGGCGCCCGCGGTGCGCGGACGGTGTCGGGCAACCACGTCCCGCAACCGGTCTACCTGGCCCGCGCGGAGGGTCTGGACCTACCGGTCGTGTCGACGGTTCGGCAGGCCGCGGGACACATCTGAGAAGAATGCTTTCCATTTCACACATTGCGCACTAGCCTCCCGTCGGCGCACCGCGCGTCACGAGGAGGACGTCATGGACAGCAGCACGTCAGGCGCACCGTCGAAGCCCACGACGGCAGACCACGACGGACAGGGTGTGGAGCGGTTCGGCTACCAGCAGGAGCTCCGTCGCTCCCTGAGCTTCACCGACCTTCTGGTGTACGGACTCATCTTCATGGTGCCGATCGCCCCGTTCGGCATCTTCGGCAGCGTGTACTCAGCGTCCGGCGGGATGCCTGCGCTGGCCTACATCGTCGGCGGTGTCGCGATGGCCTTCACCGCGCTGTCCTATGCGTCGATGTCCCGTGCCTTCCCGGTCGCCGGGTCGGTCTACTCCTACGCGGGTCGAGGCCTGCATCCCACGGCTGGCTTCCTCGGCGGGTGGATGATCCTGCTCGACTACATCCTCGTCCCCGCCCTGCTCTACATCGTCGCGGGCGTGGCCATGAACTCCTTCGTTCCTGGAATCCCGGTGTGGGCCTGGGTCGTGGGGTTCATCGCGCTCAACACGTCGGTCAACTACGCCGGCATCACCATCACCGCGAAGGTCAACAGGATCATGCTGGTGGCCGAGCTCATCGTCCTGGCAATCTTCCTGGTGGTGGGCTTCCTCGCACTGGCGGCCGGCAAGGGGAACGGCCAGGGCATCGAGCCGCTGTTCAACTCCCAGACCTTCGCAGCCGGGACGGTGCTGACGGCCGTCTCGGTCGCCGTGCTGAGCTTCCTGGGCTTCGACGCCATCTCCACGCTGTCCGAGGAGACGACCGGGGACGAGCGGGCCGTCGGCCGAGCAACGCTGGCGGCCCTGGGGCTGGCTGGAGTGCTGTTCGTGGTGCAGACCTGGGTCGCCTCCCTGTTCGTCAGCGACCCGGCCACCCTGATCAGCAAGGGCGACGGCGCGGGAACCGCGTTCTACGACGCTGCGGAGGTGGCAGGCGGCCACTGGCTCAGCGTCCTCACCGCGGTCGCAACCGCCATCGCCTGGGGGTTCGCCGATGCCCTGGTCGCCCAGGCGGCGACGAGTCGGCTGCTCTTCTCCATGGCGCGTGACCGGCAGCTGCCCGCCTTCCTCGCCAAGGTCGACCCGAAGCACCGGGTCCCGGTGAACGCGACGCTGCTCGTCGCTGTCATCTCCGTGGGCGTGGGCATCTGGTTCGCCGAGCGTGCCGACGGCATCACCCTGCTGTCGACGTTGGTCAACTTCGGCGCCCTGTCGGCCTTCCTCCTGCTCCACGTGGCCGTGGTCAACCACTTCGCGATCCGTCGCGGTGATGGTGCGGTCAACGCCTGGCGGCACATCGTGGCGCCGGTCCTGGGCTTCGTCATCATCCTCTTCACCGTGATCGAGGCGAACGTCGCGGCTCAGCGGCTCGGCTTCCTCTGGCTGACCGTGGGTGTCGTCGTCGTGATCGTGGCGTATGCCAGGGGCCGCAAGCCGCAGCTCGGTGGCCTGGACGTGGCGCACACCGAGGGATCAGGCGGAGCGACCGAGGAGGCCAACCGGTGAGTACGGCCAGTGGCGATCTCGAGGTGGTGACCTACCGCCCGGACCCCAGCGAGTGGTGCTGGGCGTTCGGGCGTGGAGAGCCGGTGCGCCGTATCCGTCCAGGCACGGTGCTGGAGGTCTACACCGAGGACTGCTTCGGCGGCCTCGTCACGGGTCCGGGCACGCTGCCGTCGCAGGTCTGTCAGTTCCCCTTCCTCAACCCGGTGACTGGTCCCTTCCACATCGAGGGGGCCGAGCCGGGCGACACCCTTGCCGTGCACTTCGTGAGCATCGAGCCGGCACGCGACTGGGGCGTGTCATCGACGTTCCCCCATTTCGGTGCGCTCACCTCGACACACACCACGGCGACCCTGCAACCCCCCCTCGAGGAGCGGGTCTGGCTGTACGAGCTGGACCGGGCCGCCCGCACAGTCACGTTCAGGGCCACCCGCAGCGATCACGTGCTCGAGCTGCCCATGGACCCCATGCACGGCACGGTGGGTGTCGCGCCGGCCGGCTTCGAGGCCCGCCAGTCGATCGTCCCGGACGCCCACGGGGGAAACATGGACAGTCCTGAGCTGCGGACCGGGACCACGGTCTACTTCGGTGTCGGTCACGAGGGCGCGATGTTCGGCCTGGGTGACGGGCACGCCCGACAGGGTCACGGGGAGGTGTGCGGCACTGCCGTCGAGACCGCGATGAACTCGGTGATGATCCTCGACCTGGTCAAGGCGGGCGAAGCCGGAACCACAACGGCCTGGCCCCGGTTCGAGACCGACGACGCCTTGATGTCGACCGGGTCGACCAAGCCCCTCGAGGACGCCTATCGGGTCAGCCAGCACGACCTGGTCACGTGGGTGGCCGGTCTCACCGGACTGGAGGAGCTGGACGCCTATCAGCTGGTGAGCCAGGCGGGCGAGGCACCACTGGCCAACGTCTGCGACCCCAACTACACGTTCGTGGCCAAGCTGGACAAGCGGTGGGCGCTCGGTGCGACTGCGTACGGCGGCATTCATGACCGGCTCCGCGCCACGGCCAGGAGGTACCTCGACCAGCGGTGAAATGGGTCAAGCAGCCCGCACACCGGTCTGGATCGCCGGCGCCAGGTCGACCAGCGGGTTGGTGGCCCGCTCGCGAGGTGTCGCGCCCGGCACCCTGACCTCGACGTACGCCTGCCGGTGCACGGTGGTGAAGACGAACGCCGACCGGCGCTCGTCGAGGAACCACTCGACGCCGTCGATCTCGAGCAGCTGCGACGTCGGCCGCAGGTCCGAGGGCCTGGCAACGCCGCAGCGGAGCACGACCGGGGGGTCGCCCCACGCCGCGGTGCGATCCGACGTCGGGAGCGTGTCGCGGCGGTCCTGCCCGGCGACCTTGCCGGGCAGGGCCTCCTGCAGGCGGCTGCAGGCGCGCGGGTCCTCCCCACGGGGGGGCGACACCCGGACAGCAGGGCCGCCAGAGCAAGCCGCCAGCACCGAGCAGCAGGCCGCAGCCGCCATCAGCCGCGCCAGGATCAGAGGTGGACCACGGGGCAGGTCAACGTGCGGGTGATGCCGTCGACGCCCTGCACGCGCGCGACGACCATCTTGCCGAGCTCGTCGACGTTGCGGGCCTCGGCGCGCACGATGACGTCGTAGGGCCCGGTGACGTCCTCGGCCTGCGTCACGCCCTTGAGCTCGGCGATCGCGCGGGCGACGGCGGCGGCCTTGCCCACTTCGGTCTGGATCAGGATGTAGGCCTGGACAACCATCGGCGGGCCTTTCGGTCGAGTGCGGCACGGGTCAGTACCGTCCACGGGGGCAACGATCGCCAGCGAACCTACCGGACGAGGAGGCAGACCCGTGGGCGGGACCAGTGGTCGCACCGTGGGCGAGCTCGGCGAGGACGCCCTCATCAGCGAGATCACCGCACGACTGCTCTCCAGCTCGTCACGGCGCGTGGCCACGCATGTGGTGCTCGGTCCCGGTGACGACGCGGCTGTCGTGGCAGCACCGGACGGCCGGGTCGTCGCCACCACGGACGTGCTCGTCGACGGTCGGCACTTCCGTCGCGACTGGTCCGGCCCGGAGGACATCGGCACCCGCGCGGCCGCGGCGAACCTCGCTGATGTCGCCGCGATGGGCGCCGTTCCGACCGCTCTCGTCGTCGGCCTGGCCATGCCTGCCGACCTGGAGGTGTCCTGGGTGCTGGGTGTGGCCGACGGTCTGGGCGCAGAGGCCGCCGGGGCCGGTGCGGCGGTCGTCGGCGGCGATGTCGTACGCAGCGAGGCGCTCGTGATCTCGGTCACGGCCCTGGGCTCGTTGGAGGGACGCGACCCGGTCACCCGCACCGGGGCGCGACCCGGGGACCTGGTGGCCGTGGCCGGACGACTCGGCTGGGCCGCTGCCGGTTTCGCGGTGCTCTCCCGCGGGTTCCGGTCACCGCGCGTCCTGGTGGACGCTCACCGCCGGCCCGCCCCGCCGTACGGCGAGGGACCGAACGCTGCGGCCCTCGGCGCGACGGCGATGGTCGACGTGAGCGACGGGCTGGTCCGGGACATCGGTCACGTGGCGTCAGCCAGCGGGGTGGCAGTTGCCCTGTCCAGCGAGGCGTTCCATGTGCCGCAGGAGCTGATCGACACGGCGCGGGCGCTGAGCGCCGACCCGCTGCACTGGCTGCTCGGCGGCGGGGACGACCACGCGCTGGCGGCATGCTTCCCGCCGGACGTCGACCTGCCGATGGCCTGGCGGGTCGTCGGACGCGTCGAGGCGGGGGAGGGAGTCTCGGTCGACGGCGCCCCGTGGGCGGGGCCCGCCGGCTGGGAGTCGTTCTGAGCCGGACCTAGTCCAGCGTCAGCGGGTGACCTTGCCGGCCTTGATGCACGACGTGCAGACGTTCAGGCGCTTGGGGGTCTTGCCCACCATGGCGCGCACCGTCTGGATGTTGGGGTTCCAGCGCCGCTTCGTGCGCCGGTGCGAGTGCGAGATGCTGTGGCCGAATCCGGGGCCTTTGCCGCAGACGTCGCAGGTGGCAGCCACGGGGATCTCCAATGAGGGATGGTCGGACAAGATCGGCACGCAGAGCCGGGCGTCAGCCGCCACGGCAACCTCAGCAGCGTAACTGAACGCCGCCGCCTCGCGCCAACTGAGCGCCGCCGGAGACTAGCGCCGCGCGGGTCCCTGCCCGGCACTAGCCTCTCGCGCATGCCTGTCGACCCGCTCCGCGAGCTCGACGCCGCGAGTCTGCGGCGATGGGTGACCTCGGGCCGCGACGCGTTGGCCGAGGCCCGCGAGGAGATCGACGAGCTCAACGTCTACCCGGTCCCCGACGGCGACACGGGCACCAACCTGCACCTCACCGTGGTGGCAGCCGTCGACGCCCTGGCCGACGACGACGGCCCCGCCGACGAC
>JBBRVU010000007.1:0-60773 GCA_038246575.1 Actinomycetes bacterium
CGCGCCCATGGCGTCCATCTCGTCGCGGATGATCGCCTCGATCTTGCGCAGCACCCGCCAGCCGAGGGGCAACCAGGCGTAGCCGCCGGGGGCGACCCGCCGGATGTAGCCGGCGCGCACGAGCAGCCGGTGGCCCGGCACCTCGGCGTCGGCCGGGTCCTCGCGAAGGGTGCGCAGGAACAGGGTCGACATGCGGAGCAACACGGTGGGACTCCTCGATAGGGGTGTGCGGCGAGGATAACGACCGCGGAGGCCGTTCCGCCCCCCAGTTCTGCTCAGGCCGCGAGCGCGCCCGCGAACACCTGCCAGGCCAGGACCGACTTGGCCACCAGGCTTAGCCCGATGTAGACGTACTCGCCGAACAGGTAGTCCCGCCAGCGCCCGACCTGCTTGTACTGCAGGAGCTGGTTCACGGCGAAGATGTTGAAGAAGACGAACAGCGACACGATGATCCCGTAGACGAAACCCGGCGGGCTTGCAGCGCTGGGGTTGCCTGGTGCGACGACGTAGAGCAGGACGGCCAGCCACGGCACGGCGCCGGCGATGCAGCCGAAGATGAACGGCAGCCAGCCACCACCCCCGGGCTCCTCGTAGTGCTCCTGGAGCCAGCCGAACAGGATCATCGAGGCGTTGACGCCGAACAGCGCCAGCAGCGCCGCGGCGTCGCTGATCCCGTTGAGCTGGGCGATCAGCACGATCATCACAGAGGCGCTGAGGGAGTACTCCAGCCAACGAGCCGGGTTGCGGCGCCGCGCCAGGTTGGCGGTGTACCAGTCGAACACCCCGGGGCTCGCGACCACCCAGTGGGCAACAGCGGACATGGCGAGGAACGTTGCCACGCCCCATCCGAGCCGGACGTCGTAGAGCGAGGTCAGCTCGGATCCCGAGCCCGGCGGACCGGCGAGGTACGTCGCGGTCACCGGCAGGGCGAAGTCGTTGGACAGCACCAGGACCACGGCCGCCTGCGCGGCATGCACCGCGCCCATGACCACGTTGTACGCGCGCAGCCGCCGACCATCGCTGTCTGCCATCGACCCAACCTAGCTAGGGCGCGTCCCTGCCAGTCAGGGCGCGTCCTGCCGACGGGCGAGGATCTCCCGCAGCGTGGGGAGCACGCGTTGGTCCTTGGGTCGGTTGGCCGCCTGCTTGCTACGGATGACGTCCGCGAGACTGGCAACCTGAACCCGCACGCCCAGCAGCATCTCCTCGGTGGCATCGCGGACAAGGTCCGGATATCCGTCCGTACCGGGGGGGACGAAGGAGATGTCCAGGATGCCGTGCCTCGTCACGAGGTTCCAGACCCCGACATCGCCTAGGGAGTCAGCGTCATGGTTGAAGGCCGACGGCTCGTCGACCCCGGCGGCACGCACCTGGGCACCCAGCTCTCGAAGTGCTTCGGAGAGTCTGGTCAGATTCTCCCGGGAGCGCTCGGGAGTCACGTCCATGTCCTCGGTGGCAAATGGCGAACCATGCACGACTGCGGCGAGCCCGCCGATGAGCACGAAGCGGACCTGATGCCGATCCAGCACCGAGATCATCGCTTCCGCGTCGAGCTCAGGCAGCACCATGCCGAGCCTCCTCGCCGGCGCGTCGTAGGGCCAGCAGCTGCCGAGCCAGGTGCTGATGACCCTCGATCCGCTCGGTCGGTGTCAGGGCAGCCGACCGCTGGGCTTGGAACAGGTCGGCGTCGTCGCGCTCGACGAGCATCACCTCGAGGTCCAGCCCGCAGTGGCGGATCAGCGCCAGCACACTCTCGAAGCTGGGCGAGCTGCGTCCGGTCTCCAGGCGTGCGATCGCGGACTGGGTGGTGCCGGCGAGCGCGGCCAGCTCGCTCTGGGTCAGGCCGGCCCGGCGGCGGGCCTCGCGGACGAGGTCGTTCCCGAGCAGGTGCCGAGCGCGCTTCGACGTGGCCATCCTCATAGCGTACCCGCACTATCGCGTTTCCGCTATTCTGCTACCACCGCGGGGATCCGGCCCTCCTGGCGCAACGGGGACAGCCAGGCCACGACGACCGCGACGGCCAGCACAGCGGCCCCGGCCAGCATCCCGGCCCGCGGTCCGGCGACGTGGGACACGACGCCGCCGAGCACTGCGCCGAGCGGCCAGCCGACGCCGAAAGAGAGCATCCGGCCCGTCGTGTTGACCCGGCTCATCAGCCGCTCCGGGGTCACCTGCTGGCGGTAGGTGATCGAGTTGATGACCACGCCCATGTACGCGGCTCCCCAGGCGACCAGGGTCAGGCTGCCCGCGACCCAGTTCGTCGCCAGCGCGGTGAGCGCACAGAGGACCGTCGAGACCGGGAGTGCCAGCAGAGTGAGCCGGGCCGCCCCGACGCGGCGCACCACCCGAGGGACGAGCAGCGAGGTCACCAGGACACCGACCCCCCAGGCGGAGAAGAGCACTCCCAGGCGCCAGTCCCCCTCCCGGACGTCGAGCGACCGGTCGGCCCAGACCACCATCTGGCCGACGAACGCACCGCCGGCGACCGACTGGGCCGCGCCGACGATCGTCATGCTGCGCACCGTGAGGTGACCCCAGAGGAAGTGCAGTCCTTCGCGCACGTCGGCGACCAGCGCGCTCCGGGAGAGCCGGTCGGTTGGTCGCCGGTCCGGATCGTTGAGCGGTCGGACCAGAGCCCGGAGGAACAGCGCGGATGCGATGTAGCTGACGGAGTCGACGGCAATGAGCGAGGCGCCGTCGACGAACGCGAGCATCGCGCCGGCGAGCAGCGGCACGGTCGTCTCGAGCAGGGTGCTCGTCGACCAGATCGCGCTGTTGGCCTCGGCGATCCGGTCGCGGCCGACCAGGGTGGGGACCGCACCGAAGTCAGCGGCATCGAAGAACACGAACAGCGCTGGCACCACGAAGGCCGCCACCATCAGGTGCGGCACGGTGAGCGCACCGAGCCAGGACGCCAGCGGGATGGTCGCCAGCACCGCGGCGTTGACCAGATCGGCCGTGACCATCAGCCGCTTGCGGTCGAACCGGTCTGCCAGGGCTCCTGCCGGCAGACCGAACATGAGGTAGGGCACCGCCTCCAGCGCTGCCACCAGCGACGTCAGCAGTGCGGAGCCGGACAGCGAGTAGACGACGACCGGGAGCGCGACGAAGGTCACCGAGGTCCCGGCGAGCGAGATCAGCCGCGCGGTCAGGAAGCGCCGGAAGTCCGGGTCGTCGCGCAGCCGGGTGTTCGCGGCGCCAACGGCCGCGGCGATGTCGTCGCTCACCGGAACGCCGCGGCCTGGATGGCGTACAGCTCGGCGTAGCGCCCTTTCCGGCCCACGAGCTCGTCGTGGCTGCCGACCTCGACCACCCGCGCACCGTCGAGGACGACGATGAGGTCGGCCATCCGGACCGTCGAGAACCGGTGCGACACCAGGACGGTGATCCGGCCGTCGGCCGCCTGGTCGCGCGACGCGGCGGCGAAGCGCTCGAACAAGGCGTGCTCTGTCTCGGCATCCAGCGCGGCCGTCGGCTCGTCCAACAGCAGCACGAGCGGTTCGTCGCGCATGAACCCGCGGGCCAGGGCCAGCTTCTGCCACTGCCCGAAGGACACCTCGACGCCGTCGTCCCACGTCGGTCCCAGCTGGGTGTCGAGGCCGTGGGCGAGCCCGTCGACAACGTCGACGGCACCGGCGCGTTCGACGGCGACACCGGTCGCAGTCCGGTCGCCGAGACGGGTGAGCTCGCCCACGCTCACGCTGTCGAGCGCGCGGAACTCGAACCGGAAGAAGTCCTGGAAGGCCCCCGCGAGCCGGGACCGCCAGGCGGGCATGTCGATGGTGGCGAGGTCAACGCCATCAACCTCGATCCGACCGCTGTCGGGGGCGTACATCCGCGCGATCAGCTTGACCAACGTGGTCTTGCCCGCGCCGTTCTCGCCGACCACCGCCACCACCGACCCCGCCGGCAGCACGAGATCGACGTCGTCGAGCACCACCCGGTCGGTGCCCGGGTAGCGGAAGGACACGTGGTCGAACCGGATGCCCGACACCAGCCGCTCCGGCGGCTCACCGTCGGCGTCGGCCTCGGCGGCTGCGGCGTAGTCCTCGAGCCAGATCAGCCGTCGAGAGATGTCCAGCCAGATCGTGCGCAGGAAGCCCAGCTCGCCGACGGCAGCGCCGATGAACTGCGAGAGCTGGCTGCCCACCACCAGCACCAGCACCACCTGACCCGCCGTCGCATCGAGGCCGGTGGCGGTGAACACGACCGCACCGACGTAGCCGAGCCCGAAGATGGCCCAGGCCAGCGAACCCCACAGCGCGGTGCCCCAGCGCGCCGCGCTGATCGGCCGGTAGACCTGCCGCCACGCCTCGCGGCGCGCTTCGGCCAGCGCCGAGCCGTTGCCGGTGACCCGCAGCTCCTTGCCGGGCGCCGCCGTGGTGCCGAGCTGGAAGAGGTGGCGGGCGCGCCGCTCGTAGGGCGCCGTGCGGTCCTGCACCGCCCGCTCCACACCGGGGCGCCAGGTCGCCGCCACCACGGTCGGCACGGCGAAGAGCACCAGCAGGGCCAGCGCCGGGTGGACCCGCGTCACCAGCAGGACGACAACGATGCCGAGTCGCAGCACCCACCCCAGCGTCGAGAACAGGGACATGAACAGGTGGTCGAGGCCGAAGGTGTTGCGGCGCAGCACCTCGAGGCGGTCCAGGTGCTCCCGACGCTCCTGGTGCGAGATCGTCGCGACAGTGGCGTGCAACCGCGCGACGTGCGCCTCCATGGCGATGCTGACGCGGTCACGGAAGCGTCGGCTGACCCGGTCGAAGACCACCTCCAACCACCACAGCATCGTGGCCGACAGCGCGAGACCGGACGCGGCGAGGTAGACCTCGGTGCGGGCACCCTTCTGCACGCCGTCGACGAGCAGCGCGAGCCACAGCCCGACCAGCGACTGCGGCAGGGCGACCGCCAGCGTCATCAGCAGGGACGTCGCGAGCAGCCGTGGCTCGATGGAGTACGCGAGCTTCACCATCCGCCACAGGGACTGCAGCGGCGGTGGCAGAGCGAGCTCGTCCTGCTCGTCGATGCCGGTCTCGCGCCGGTCAGAGTGAGTCATAGACGACCTCCTCGCCTTGCTCGTCGACCTCGACGAAGCGCGCAGCCTGCAAGCTGAACATCGTGCAGTAGCGGCCACCGAGACTCATCAGCTCGTCGTGGGTCCCGAGCTCGACCACCCGCCCGTCCTCGAGCACGCAGATGCGGTCGACCTGACGCACCGTCGAGAACCGGTGCGACACCAGGATCGTGGTCACCTGCCGTGTCGCGTCCAGGACCCGGCGGAAGATCTCCGCCTCGCCGCGCACATCGAGCTGTGCGGTCGGCTCGTCGAGCAGCACCACTCCGGCACCTTGGTAGACCGCGGCCAGCGCTCGGGCGACGGCGACGCGCTGCCACTGACCGCCGGAGAGCTCCGTCCCCCCGTCGAAGCCCCGGGCCAGCACGGTGTCGAGCTCGGCGAGATCACTGCCACCGGCCCCGGCCAGCGCCGACCGCACGACGTCCTCATCAGCACCGAGTGGCGCCACGTTGTCCCGCAAGGACAGCTCGTAGCGCACGTAGTCCTGGAACACCGCCGTCACCCGCGCGCGATGGTCGTCGACGGGGAGGTCGCGGATGTCGACGCCGTCGACCTCCACGGCGCCGTGCTGCGGGTCGTAGAGCCGGCACAGCAGCTTGGCCAGCGTCGTCTTGCCCGCGCCGTTGACCCCGACGATCGCCATCGAGGTGCCGGCGGGGATCGTCAGGTCGAAGTGCTCCAGGACCGGCCGGTCGCTGGTCGGGTAGCCGAAGGTCACGTCACGGAAGCGCACCTCGCTCGCCACCGCGTCGGGCACGGTGCGGTTGCCGGAGGCCAGCGCTCCGGCCGCTGCCATGGCGGCGGGCAGCCGCAGCACCGCGGCCGCGGGCGCGGCTGCCGTGTCCATGGCCCAGCTCAGCCCGCCGAAAGCCAGAGCGCTGACCCCGATCGCGGTCTGCAGGTACGTCGTCGCGGCGCCGAGCCCGACGCGTCCATCGGCCACGGCCGCGGCAAGTGCGCCGAAGACGAGCACGTTGCCGGCCAGCACGATAGCCAGTGCACCCAGCATCGGCCGCTCGCGCAGCCGGGTGGCTTCCCACTGCAGGTCGTAGAGCCGGGTCCGTCGAGTGGTGAACAGCTCCACGACCCAGCCCGCGAGCCCGAACAGTCGCAGCTCCTTGGCCGCCGGTGGCTCTACCGCAAGGGTGTAGGCATAGCTGGCGTGCCGCTGCGCCTTGCGGACCTCGTCGGTGTTGCGGTCCCGCCACACCCCGCTCTCCCGCAGCAGCCAGTGGGTGGAGCCCCACACCGCCACCAGGACGAGCGGCGCCCACCAGGTGAACGCGAACAGGACGATGGCCGACACAGCGCCAGCGACGAGCTGCACCAGTCCACTGGCGATGAAGTCCATCGCAACGAACAGCGGAGGGCCGTTCATCCCGAGGTCGAACTCACGGGCCATCGACAGGTCCTCGCTGAGCTCCGGGCTCTCGAGGTGGGCCATCCCCGGCGGGGCGACCGCGGCGACCATGATCTGGTCGCTGAGCCACTCCGAGGTCCGGGCGCCGAGGATGGCGCTGACCGCCTGCTGGAACGGGTTGAGCACCTGGAAGAGCACGAAGACCACGCCGACGAACACCAGCGGCGCAGTCAGCGAGCTCCCCGCCTTGACGGCTCCGACGAGGACCCCGGTGGCGACGGCGAGCAGCGCGGGCATCGACCCGCGCAGCACCAGGAGGACCCACCAGGTCGTCGCCAGAGTCGGGGAGGCTCGAAAGAGCACCCCGAAGAACTTCCGTTCCGGCCGGTCACGCCACCGCTGCAGCATCCCTCTCCTCCCCGACGGGCAGCGGCCATTCTGCGCCAGACCACCGACCGTCTGGCCACCCAGGTCCGCGAGTCAGATCTGCGGGTCAGAACAGGACGGACATGAACGTGCCACGGTCGACGAAGCCGACCCGGTGGTAGCTGCGGCGGGCCGCGTCGTTGTAGTCGTTGACGTACAGGCTCACGACCGGAGCGATATCGCGCTGGGACGCGGCCACCACGGCCGCCATGCCCGGCGCCGACATCCCCTGGCCGCGCAGCTCCGGTGGCACCCAGACCCCCTGCACCTGGCAGGCCGCAGAGGTCACCGACCCGATCTCGGCCTTGAAGACGACCCGGCCGTCCTCGATCCGGGCGAAGGCGCGGCCCTGCCGGATCAGCTCGGCGACCCGGTTGCGATACGACGCGCCACCGTCCGCTGCGACCGGCGAGATCCCGACCTCCTCGGTGAACATCGCCACGCAGGCGGGCACCAGTACGTCGAGCTCGTCCGGGCGAACCCGGCGCACCAGGGGATCCGGCTCGATGGCAGGGGCGCGTTCGATGATCATCAGTGGCTGCCGGGCCCGGACCTCACGGGCCGGTCCCCAGCTCGGCTCCAGGTGCTCCCACATCACCGACACCGCTGCCTGCTCACCCACGATCGAGGCGCAGCGGCGCCCTTGTCTCCTGGCGCGGTCGGCGAAGGCCAGCACGGCCTCCGGGCCGGCCTGGACCGGCACCAGGTTGGCCCCCGCGTGGCAGAGGGCGTCGACACGCCCGTCGACGACATGGGCCCACATCTCCCCGCCGATGCGTCCGGGGTCGAGCCCGACCGCCTCGACCCGGGCGGCGACGAAGACGTCGACCACCGGATCGCGCGCGAGCACCTCGCGGGCCGCGGGCAGATCCTGGTCCCGCAGGACGCGAAGGGCAGTGGTGCGCAGCAATGCGTCCTCCCTGCAGTCCGCCACCCGGGTCACGACACGCTGACGGCCGGCTCCCCAGAGGCTACGCCGTCGTCCTCCATCTGCTCGGCCAGCCGCATGGCCTCCTCGATGAGGGTCTCGACGATCTTCGCCTCCGGCACGGTCTTGATGACCTCGCCCTTCACGAAGATCTGGCCCTTCCCGTTGCCGGAGGCGACGCCGAGGTCGGCCTCGCGGGCCTCGCCGGGTCCGTTGACGACGCAGCCCATCACGGCGACCCGCAGCGGGACGGTCAGGCCCTCGAGGCCCGCGGTCACCTCGTCGGCGAGGGTGTAGACGTCGACCTGGGCCCGCCCGCAGGAGGGGCAGGAGACGATCTCCAGGCCGCGCTGCTTGAGGCCCAGCGACTCCAGGATCTGGTTGCCGACCTTGACCTCCTCCACCGGAGGCGCCGACAGCGACACGCGGATCGTGTCGCCGATGCCCTCGGCCAGCAGCGCCCCGAAGGCCACCGACGACTTGATGGTGCCCTGGAAGGCGGGACCGGCCTCGGTGACCCCGAGGTGCAGCGGGTAGTCGCACTGCTCGGCCAGCAGCCGGTACGCGTTGATCATCACGACCGGGTCGTTGTGCTTGACCGAGATCTTGATGTCGCGGAAGTCGTGCTCCTCGAACAGCGAGCACTCCCACAGCGCGGACTCGACCAGCGCCTCGGGTGTGGCCTTGCCGTACTTAGCGAGCAGTCGCTTGTCCAGGGAGCCGGCGTTGACCCCGATCCGGATCGGGATCCCGGCGTCGGACGCCGCCTTGGCGATCTCCTTCACCTGGTCGTCGAAGGCCTTGATGTTGCCCGGGTTGACCCGCACGGCTGCGCAGCCCGCGTCGATGGCGGCGAAGACGTACTTCGGCTGGAAGTGGATGTCGGCGATCACCGGGATCTGCGACTTCCTGGCGATGGCCGGCAACGCCGCGGCGTCGTCCTGGCTCGGGCAGGCCACCCGCACGATCTGGCAGCCGGAGGCGGTCAGCTCGGCGATCTGCTGCAGCGTCCCGTCGATGTCCGTCGTCTGGGTGGTGGTCATGGACTGCACCGACACCGGTGCGTCGCCGCCGACCAGCACGCCGCCCACGTCGATCTGACGGCTGACCCGCCGGGTCGCCAGCGGGCGCGGGGGGGTCTCGGGGATGCCGAGGTTGACTGTCACCCGTCCAGTATCCCTCTCCGGTCGCAGCGGCTCACCGCAGCGAGATCGGGTTCACGATGTCAGCAGTGAGCGTGAGCAGGGTGAGCCCGCCGAAGAGCAGGATCACGACGTACGTCACGGGCATCAGCTTGTTGTAGTCGACCCTGCCGGGGTCGGGCCGGCCGCGCCGGGAGGCCAGCGACGAGCGCACCCGCTCGTACCACGCCACGGCGACGTGACCACCGTCGAGCGGGAGCAGCGGGAAGAGGTTGAAGACACCGACGAAGACGTTGAGGCCACCGAGCAGGGCCAGGAAGACGATCGGCAGGCCGAGCTGGACCGCCTCGCCGCCGACCCTGCTGGCCCCGACGACGCTGATGGGTGTCTCGATGTCGCGCGGCGCGCCACCGATCGCGTCGACCAGCTTGGGGATCTTGGACGGGAACCGGCCGATGGCCTCGAAGGTCAGCTTCACGCTCTGACCGAGGTACCACCCCGACGCCGGCACCGCTGCGGCCGCGCCGTAGTGCAGCGCCAGCCGCGGCGCCTGGACCGACAGCCCGATCGCGGACACGGTCTGCAGCTCACCGGTCGGCTCCCCGACCGGCGGACGCTGGGTGGCGACGAGGTCGGCCGTGGCGGTGCGGCGCTGGCCGTCGCGTTCGTAGGCGATCGCCACGGGGCCGGGCGGTGTGCTGCGGATCGCCTCGACCAGCTGGCCGTACTTCGTGATCGTCGTGCTGCCGACCGAGAGCACCCGGTCGCCACGCTGCAGCCCGGCCGCCTGGGCGGGTCCGGCCGGGTCGTCGGCCCGGCACTTGCGCAGGGCGCCGCGCTTGGTGAGGTCGAAGCCCGGGATGACACAGGAGCTGACCTGACCGACGACCGGCTCGGCCTTGAGGGCATCGAAGGACGCGGCGCTGGGGTTGGGCAACCCCGTGGTCACCGCGGCGATGTAGAACACGAGCACGGCAAGCAGGAAGTGGGTGGCCGAGCCAGCGACGAGCACGACCGTGCGCTGCCAGAGCGGGAATCGCCAGAACGCACGCGCGCTGTCGGCGGCCGGGACGTCCTCCAGCGGCGTCATCCCGACGATCTTGACGAACCCGCCGGCCGGGATCGCCTTGAGCCCGTACTCCGTCTCGCCGCGGCGGAAGGAGAACAGCGTCGGACCGAAGCCGGCGAAGTACTGGGTGGCCTTCATCCCGAACCGCTTCGCGGTGATCAGGTGACCGGCCTCGTGCAGGCAGACCGAGACGAGGATGCCGAGGGCGAAGATGGTGACTCCGAGCCAGAAGCTCATGGCAGGGGGTTCTCCTCGGTCCGTTCCGGGTGCGGGGTGAGCGTGCTCAGCTCGGCGGCGCGGCGTCGCGCCCAGGTCTCAGTCTCGACAACATCCTCGACGGTGTTGAGGTTCCCGCCGGGATTCTCGGCCAGGACGTGCTCCAGCGTGTCGACGATCGAGGTAAACGGCAGCCGGCCGGCGAGGAACGCCTCGACACAGACCTCGTTGGCGGCGTTGTAGACCGCGGGAGCCGTCCCACCGGCCTCCCCCGCGGCCCGCGCGAGGCGGACGGCCGGGAAGGCATCCTCGTCCAGGGGCTCGAAGTCCCAGGTGCTGGCCTGTGACCAGTCACACGCCGGAGCGGCGTCGGGCACCCGGTCCGGCCAGCCGAGGGCGAGCGCGATGGGCAGCCGCATGTCCGGCGGGCTGGCCTGAGCCAGGGTGGAGCCGTCGGCGAACTCGACCATCGAGTGGACGATCGACTGCGGGTGGACCACGACGGCGATCCGGTCGTAGGGCACGTCGAAGAGCAGGTGGGTCTCGATCACCTCGAGCCCCTTGTTCACCAGGGTCGCGGAGTTGATCGTGACGACCGGACCCATGTCCCAGGTGGGGTGCGCCAGGGCCTGCTCCGGAGTGACGTTGGCCAGCTGGTCGCGGGTGCGGCCGCGGAACGGGCCACCGCTCGCGGTGAGGACGAGGCGCCGGACCTCCGCCGCAGAGCCGCCGCGCAGCCCCTGGGCCAGCGCGGAGTGCTCGGAGTCGACGGGGACGATCTGGTCGGGGCGCTTGCGCGCCGAGCGCACGAGCTGACCGCCCGCGACGAGGGACTCCTTGTTGGCCAGCGCCAGCGTGCGGTCGGCCTCCAGCGCCGCCAGTGTGGGCGCCAGACCGATCGAGCCGGTCATGCCGTTGAGGACGGTGTCGCAGGGCCAGCGGGCCAGCTCGGTGGCGGCGTCCGGGCCGGCCACGATGCGGGGCACCGGGTGGTCGCCCGCGGAGTAGCCGCCGGCCTTGGCCGCGGCGTAGAAGGCCAGCTGCAGGTCCTGGGCCACGCTCGCCCGGGCGACGCCGACGGCGCCGACGCCCAGCTCGAGGGCCTGTCTGGCCAGCAGCTCGACGTTGCCGCCGCCCGCGGCGATGCCGACGACGCGGAACCGGTCCGGGTTGGCCCGCACGACGTCGATCGCCTGGGTGCCGATCGATCCGGTCGATCCGAGGATCACCACGTCGCGGGGGCTGGTCACGCCGTTCAGTCTGACGTACGCCGGCCCAGGCTTCCTGGCCACCAGACCACGTCGTCGAGCTCGTGCACGAGGGCGGGCACGAGCAGCGAACGCACGATCAGGGTGTCGAGCAGGACCCCGAACGCCACCGCGAAGCCGAGCTCGGCGAAGGGGACCAGGGGCAGCACGCCCAGGGCGGAGAAGGTCGCCGCGAGCACCACGCCGGCCGAGGTGATGACGCCGCCGGTCACCGCGAGCCCCCTGAGGGTCCCGCGCCTGGTGCCGTGCAGCCGGGCCTCCTCACGTACCCGGGTCATCAGGAAGATGTTGTAGTCGATGCCCAGCGCGACCAGGAAGACGAAGGCGAACAGCGGGAACGATGGGTCGGCGCCCGCGAAGCCGAAGACGTGGTCGAACACGAGCGCGGACACGCCGAGCGTCGCCAGGAAGGACAGCACGACCGTCGCCACCAGCAGCAGCGGCGCCACGACGGCTCGCAGGAGCAGCGCGAGCACCAGGAAGATCACCACGAGGACGGTCGGGATGATCACCCGGGTGTCGCGCGCCGACTCGGTCTTGATGTCATAGACGACCGCGGTGCCGCCCCCCACGAGAACGTCGGTGCTCACCTGGTCGACCGCGGAGCGCAGGTCGAGCACCGTGGTCTCGGCCTCTGCGCTGTCGGAGGCGGTGGTGAGCACGGCCTGGACCTGAACGAGTCCGTCAACCTCCTTGGGGTCCCCCGCGCCCGGAGCGGTGACTCCCGCGGGCGGCGGTGAGTCGGGGGTGAGCTGGGCATCGGCGACACCGGGGACCCCCCGGACCACCGAGAGCAGCTCCTGCGCATCGGCCTGATCGCCGATGACGCTGACCGGGACCCCGGTGCCGGCGGGATAGTGGCGCGCCAGCACCTCCTGCCCCCGCACCGAGTCCACGTCGGTGGTGAACTGCTCCGCGGTCGTGAGGCCGTCGGCGTCGAGCTGCGTGGTGAACAGGGCCGCGCCCGTCAGGACGAGGGCCGTTGCCAGCCACACCACGCGGGCCCGACGGCCGACGAGCGACGCGACCCGGCCCCAGAGGCCCCGCTCGTGGTCGACGACGTCGTCGTGGCGGGGGACGAACGGGAAGAACCAGTGCCGACCGAAGATCATCAGGAGCGCCGGCAGGAAGACGGTCATCGACACAACCGCGCAGACGATGCCGATCGCGCCCACCGGGCCGAGCGACTTGTTGCTATTGAGGTCCGAGAGCAGCAGGCAGAGCAGGCCCAGGACGACCGTCGCACCGGAGGCGGCAACGGGCGGGAAGGCGCCCTTGAGGGCACCTCGCATGGCCACGGTGCGCGAGTCCTCGCGGTGCAGCTCCTCCTTGAACCGACTGATCAGCAGCAGGGCGTAGTCAGTGCTGGCGCCGAGCACGAGAACCGACAGGATGCCCTGGCTCTGGCCGTCCACGGTGAGGACGCCGGCCTTCGCCACCAGGTAGACCACGGCCTGGGCCAGCACCAGGGCGAGACCGGCCGAGACGAGCACCGGCACGAAGACCGGGCTACGGTAGATCAGCAGCAGGATGACGAAGATCACGCCGACCGTCGTGAAGAGCAGGCGCCCGTCGATGCCCTCGAAGGCAGCGGCGAAGTCGGCGAACTGGCCGCCGGGCCCGGTCACATAGCTCGGCAGTCCCTCGATCGACGCCGCAGCCGCAACCTCCTCCACGATGCCCGGGAGGGTCTCGAAAGCGGAGTTGTCACCGGGCAGCGGCAGGACGACCTGCACGGCCTCGCCGTCGTCGCTCGGGATCGGAGGTGACGCGGGACCCGCGACGCCGGCGACGTCACCAAGGCGGGCAGCCGCTTCGGTGACTGCTGACAGGTCGGTGTCGGTGAGACCGCCGCGACGCTCCCACACGACCAACGCCGGAATGTCCTGGTCACCGGCGAAGCGGGTCTCGAGCGCGAGCGACCGGGTGGACTCGGCCGAGTCCGGGAGGAACGCGGCCTGGTCGTTCTCGATGACGCTGCTCAGCTTGCCGGACAGGGTCCCGGCCACCGGGGCGACCACGAACAGCGTCACCAGCAGGACAACGGCCGGGAGCAGGGCCCGCCTCCAACGCGTCCCACGCTTCGGCTCGCCCGGCTCCGCCGTCATGGCCGCCACCTCTCGCTGATCTCCGATGTCGCCACCGATGAGGACCCGGCACGTTGGCAGAACTCATCGGTGGGGCAACGGTAGCGAGACGGGGCGACTCTTCTGACGACCCGCTCGGCGACTCATCGGGCGACGCGGTGGCCCGCTCGGTCACTCGCGCGAGGGCCGGGCAACGCAACCGCGGACTCCGACGCCTCGCGGATGCCGTGCCTGTCCCAGAACCGGACCATCGGCGCCGGCGCCCACCAGTTCCACCGGCCGAGCAGGCGCATGGTCGCAGGCACCAGGAGCGCCCGCACGATCGTGGCGTCGACCAGGATGGCGATGATCATGCCCACCCCGATCATCTTGATGAACACGATGCCCGAGGTGGAGAAGGCGCCGATGACGACCACCAGGAGCAGAGCAGCACTGGTGATGATGCGACCAGTGCGCTGCAGACCCGTCGCGACCGCCACCGTGTTGTCGCCGGTCCGGTCCCACTCCTCGCGCACCCGGGAGAGCAGGAACACCTCGTAGTCCATCGAGAGCCCGAACGCGATGGCCAGCATGAGGATCGGCTGGGTCGCCTCGACGAAGCCGGTGGACTCGAAACCGAGCAACCCCGAGAGGTGACCGTCCTGGAAGATCCAGACGAGGGCGCCGAACGACGCCGACAGCGACAACACGTTCATCGCCACGGCCTTGAGCGGCAGCACGACCGACCCGAAGGCGAGGAAGAGCAGAACGAAGGTCACTGCGAGCACGAACAGGCCCATCCACGGCAGCGTCGAGCCGAGGCTCGACAGCAGGTCGCGAAGATCCGCAGCCCGCCCACCGACCAGCACCTGCGCGCCGTCAGGCCCCGGAACCGCGCGCACCTCGCCGACCAGCTCGCGAGCCGGCCCCGAGATGCCGTCCTGGGTGTAGCTGACGGTCACCAGCGCGGTGCCACCGCTCTCTCCGGTCACAGCTGCGGATGTCACTCCCCCGAGCTGGCCGAGACGGGAGACGTACGAGTCCAGCGCCGCGTTGTCGATCGTGGCGCCCTCGAACGTCACGACCGAGTCGATGGCGGTCACGTCACCGCCGGTGAAGTCGTCGGTCAGCGCCTGGGCGACGACGCGGCTCTCGGTGCCGCCCGGCAGGGCCCGGTGGTCGACCCCACCGAACTCGACCCGCAGGAACGGCAGTCCGGCGAGCAGCAGCACCGGCACGATGACTGCGATGTAGACGACGGGCCTGCGCATCACGCTGTGCGCCAGCCGGTACCAGGCCCCGTGCCCCTCGGCTCCGGAGGCGCGCAGCCGTCGAGGAACGAGCCGGTGCACGGGAAGTCGCAGCGCATCGATCCGATGTCCGAGAACCGCAAGCATCGCGGGCAGCACGGTGAGGGCGCCGATCATCGCGACGAGAACTGCCGCCATGCCGCCGAAGCCCATCGAGCGCAGGAACACCTGGGGGAAGAGCAGCAGGGACGCCAGCGAGATCGCGACGGTCACGCCGGAGAACGCCACGGTCCGGCCGGCGGTCGCCATCGTCGTCAGCAACGCGATCTCCGTGGTCGCACCGGGGGCTCGCCGCTCCTCGCGGTACCGGCTGACGATGAACAGCGCGTAGTCGATGGCCAGACCGAGTCCGAGCATCGTCACGATGTTGACCGAGAACACGGAGACGTCGGTGACGAGGGTCAGCAGCCGCAGCACCAGGAACGAGCTCAGGATTGCCAGGCCGCCGATGAGCAGGGGCAGGCTGGCGGCGACCAGACCGCCGAAGATGAGCACCAGCAGGACCATGACGACAGGTAGCGAGAGCTGCTCCGCGCGAGCGATGTCCTCGCTGACCTGGTTGGTGATGTCACTGGACAGCGCGGCCGGCCCGCCGAGCCTCACGTCCAGGCCCGCAGGTGTGTCCCGCAGGCGTGGCTCGATGGCGTCGTACGCGTCCATGATCTCGTCGTCGGTGGTGCCCACCAGTGCGACCACGGCGTACGTCGAGAGACCGTCGCGCGACACCAGGCCCTCGGCCTGCCCGCCGGTCGACCAGTACGTCGTCGTCCCACGGACCAGGCTGCGCGGCAGGTCGGCGAGGTGCGCCCGTACGGCCGACTCGAAGGCCGGGTCGGTCACCGGGTGCCCCTGGTAGCGGTAGAGGACGACGACGTCGGGGTCGGTGCGCCCGACCGTGGCGTCGATGCGCGCTCGCGCCTGGGCCGACTCACTGCCGGGTGCTTCGAAACCGCTGCTGGTCATCGACGCGAAGACGCCGGTGCCCCACACCGCTCCGAGGGCCACCACCGCGGCTGCCACGGCGAGTACTGCCAGGCGGCCCCGATAGACCACGTGTCCCAGTCGCTCGAACATGGGGCGCTCCCTCACGCTGGTCCTGCTGAACAGGTGACATTTAAGCGAACGTCGTTTACTATGCTGACACCGTTAACAACTGTCAAGGGGTCAGCGTGGAGGAGATGGCGATGGCGGGACGGATGCCGGGGACTCGGCGCGAACGGGTGCGCGACGCGACCACCGCCGAGATCAAGCGGACCGCACGCGATCTGCTGGTCCGAAAGGGCATCGAGGCCCTCACGTTGCGGGCGATCGCCCGGGAGATGGGGATGACCGCCCCCGCCCTGTACCGCTACTTCGCCAGCCGTGAGGACCTCGTCGCCGCGCTGATCCAGGATCTGCACGACGAGCTGACTGCGGCGCTGCGGACGGCCCGTGATGCCGCCCCGGCCGGCGATCCGCTGGCCAGGATCGGAGCGACCTGCCGCGGCTTCCGCCGCTGGTCGCTGGACCACCCCCGCGAGTTCCAGCTCAGCTTCGCCACCACGGTTGCGCACGATGACCGGCGGACTGACTGCTCGGGCAGCGAGCGGCTCGGTTTCGGCGGGGTGTTCCTCGACCTGTTCGTCGAGCTCTGGGAGCAGCAGCCGTTCCTCGTTCCCACTGAGGCCGAGCTGGGACCGGAGCTGACGGCCCAGCTGCGCACCTTCGGGAGCTTCGTCGACGACGTCCTCCCGCTGGGCGCCCTCGCCGCCTACCTCATCGGATGGACCCGGCTCTACGGCGCGGTGACGATGGAGATCTTCCACCATCTCGACTTCGCCCTGACCGACCCGGAGCCGGTGTTCGACGCGATGCTGGCCGAGATGGGTCGCTCGCTCTCGCAACCGCCGGGCTAGCCCGACTGCGTCGCGAGCAGGACGTCGCGCGTGATCTCCATCTGCCCCCGGTGCTGGGCCAGCTCCTCGTAGACGTGGAACAGAGCCCCGCCCTGTGTTCTGCCCAGCGGCAGGCCGGCGTCCTCGGGGTGCGGGGTCCCCCGGGGTGGGGCCAGCGGTTCAAGGTTCTCGAGGTCGTCCTCGAGGCGGCGCCTGGCCTCGCGAGTCTTCTCCACCAGGGCGTCGACCGGTCCGGTTGCGCGGAACTCGGCGTCCCGGTCGCGTTCGATCGCCCGACCGGCGACGACGTGCCCGGCCCAGTACTCGACGACACCCAGGCAGTGGGTCAGCACGGCGTAGGGCGAGGTCGCACCCGGCATCTCCAACCGCCGGTTCGCCAGGTCGTCTCCCAGCGCCGTCACGATGTCCGTCATGCCGTCGAGCGCCTCGTCGACGAACACCAGGTAGTCCTCGGTCGAGATCATCCCCACACCTTTGCCTGCCGATCGGTGGCCGACAACCCCGAGAGCGTCTGCTCTACTTCCCGCATGAGCGACAAGGACGCGACCGAGCCGGACGTCGCTCAGGAGGACACCGAGCGCACCTTCGACCGGCTGGTCGACGAGGGCGAGCAGCGACTCGGCCGGTCCTGGTCCGGTCTGGTCTCGACCGGACTGCTCGGCGGTCTCGACATCGGGGTCGGAGTGCTCGCGCTGCTGCTGGTCGAGCACGAGACGGGCAGCGTGCTGCTCGGCGGTCTGGCCTTCTCGATCGGCTTCATCGCCCTGACCCTCGCCCGCAGCGAGCTGTTCACCGAGGACTTCCTCATCCCGGTCGCCGCGGTCGTGACCAAGACCAGCTCGGCCGTCTCACTGCTGCGGCTGTGGGGGGTCACCATCGTGACCAACCTCGCCGGCGGCTGGGTCATCACGTGGGTCATCGTCGCCGGGTTCCCCTCCCTGCGCTCCACCGCGGTGGACATCGCGTCTTTCTACATCGGGCTCGGGTTCACCTGGCGGGCGTTCGCGCTGGCGATGATGGGCGGGTTCCTCATCACCTTGATGACCCACATGCAGCACGCCACCGAATCCGACGGTATTCGCATCGTCCCGGCGACGGTGATGGGCTTCCTGCTCGGCGCCGGACAGGTCAACCACTCGATCGTCGCGTCGCTGGTGGTCTTCGCAGCCCTGCACTCCGGGGCGCCGTTCGGCTACGTGGACTGGCTGGGCCTGTTCGCGCTCGCCGCGGTCGGCAACATGGTCGGCGGGCTGGGACTGGTGACGATCCTGCGGCTGCTGCAGGTCCCGCACAAGGTGGCCGCCGAGCGACGCGAGGAGTCCAGCCCTAGCGAGCGATGAGAAGACGCGCCGCTGAAACCGTGGCGGCTAGAGCTCGACGGACTCCCCCGGAGCAAGCCGGCGGTAGTCGGTCTCACCCTTCAGCTCGAACCAGCGATCGGTCACGGTCCGGCCGAAGTCGCTGAGCACCCCGTCGTGGATCGGGTGGGCCCGGGCCGGCGAGACCGTACGCACGAAGTCGATGGCTTCGGCGACCTTCAACCACGGCGCACTGACCGGCAGCAGCAGAGTCTCGACGTCGAGGTCGGGCACGTGCAGTGCGTCGCCCGGGTGGTAGGTGCCGCCCAGCACGAAGCCGACGTTCGCGCAGCCGGGCAGGCCGTCGTAGATGTCCGCGTGCCGGCCGCCGACCACCTGCACCGACAGTCCCGCGGCCTCGAAGGTGTCGCCGGGCTCGACCGCGTGCACGGTGACGTCATGGTCCTTGGCGAGCGCGGCGGCGACCTCGGTGTTCGTGTGCACCCGGACGCCGGATCGCACCGCCGACACCAGCCGTTCGACGTCCAGGTGATCCCGATGCTCGTGAGTGACGAGGACATCCGCCACACCCTCGAGATCGGCGTCGGCCGACAGCACCCCCGGGTCCAGCAGCACCGCGCCGTCAGGAGTGTCGAGCCGGACGCAGGCATGGCCGTACCTCGTCAGACGCATGCGACGGACACTACCCACGACCTACAGGTCGACCCCCGTGAGCACCATCACCCGCTCGTACGTGAGGTCCTCCATCGCGTAGCGCACACCTTCGCGGCCCACCCCGGACTCCTTGGCGCCGCCGTAGGGCATCTGGTCGGCACGGTAGGAGGGGACGTCACCGATCACCACACCGCCGACCTCGAGATCGCGGTGTGCCCGGAAGGCCACCTGCAGGTCGTGGGTGAACACGCCGGCCTGCAACCCGAAGCGCGAGTCGTTGACCAGCCGGAGCCCCTCGTCCACCCCGTCGACGGTCGAGACGGCGAGCACCGGGCCGAACACCTCGTCGCAGACGACCTTGGAGTCTGCCGTCACATCCGTGAGGACGGTCGGGGCGTAGGTGGTCCCGTCGCGGTGCCCACCGGTGAGCACCGTGGCTCCGGCCGAAACGGCCTCATCGACCCACTGCTGCACCCGGCGTGCCGACGCCTCGTCGATCAACGGCCCGACCGACGTCGCCTCATCCCGGGGATCGCCGACCGCAAGGGCCTCGACCGCGGCAACCAGCCGTGGCACGAAGGCCGCAGTCAGCGAGGCGTCGACCAGCACCCGCTGCACCGACACGCAGGACTGGCCACCCTGATAGGTGCCGAACGTCGCGATCCGCGACGCCGCGAAGTCGAGATCGGCGTCGCTGGACCAGTCGGCGCAGACCAGCGCGGCAGCGTTGCCGCCCAGCTCCAGGGTCACGTGCTTGTGCGGGACGGCGGCGCGGATCCGCGCGCCGACCGACCCGGACCCGGTGAAGGACACGACCGGCAGCCGCTCGTCGGCGACGAGTGCCGGCGCCGCGTCGTCGGGCACGACGATCACGGACACCGCTCCCGCGGGCAGGTCGGTCTCGGCGAACAGCTCGCCGAGCAGCAGCGCCGACAGCGGCGTCTTCGGGGCCGGCTTCAGCACGATCGGAGCCCCGACCGCCACGGCCGGGGCGAGCTTGTGCGCCACCAGGTTGACCGGGAAGTTGAACGGCGAGATGCCGAGGACCGGTCCCCGGGGGAACCGCCGGACCAGCGCAACACGGCCGGTCGAGCCGGCGTCGGTGTCCAGTCGTTGCAGCTCCCCGCTCCACCTCCTGGCCTCCTCTGCCGCCCACCGGAAGGTCGACACGGCCCGGGCGACCTCAGCGCGCGCCCAGAGCAGCGGCTTCCCGCTCTCGGCCGTGATCAGGTCGGCTACCTCGTCCGCCCGCTCGCCAAGCCGCGCCGAGACATGCGTCAGCGCCGCAGCCCGGACGTACGCGGGCGTCGCCAGGACCTCCTGACGCGACTCGTGCGCGAGGGTGACGGCACGCTCGACCTGGTCGGCCCCGGCCAGCGCGACCTCGCCGACAAGAGCGCCGTCGAAGGGATGGCGAACCTCGAGCCGCTCGGTGCCCGGCTCGAGGCGCTGCCCGCCCACCCACCCGACCCAGGCGTCACCCATGGATTCCTCCTACGGATTTCGTCGTCGCGCGACAGTGGCACAACTGATTCCGTCACAGTATCGTGCCGGTCATGACTGAGCACGGTGGTCCCGACCTGCCCCAAGAGCGTCGCCTGCTGACCGCGGTCCCCGGACCTCGCTCGCAGGAGCTGATGGCACGCCGCAACAGCGTCGTGGCACGCGGCATCGGCACGACGCTGCCGGTGTTCATCGACCGGGCCGGCGGTGGTGTCCTCGTCGACGTCGACGGCAACTCGCTGATCGACCTGGGGTCCGGCATCGCCGTGGTGAGTGTGGGCAACGCCGCACCCGCCGTGGTGTCGCGCGTGCAGGACCAGGTCGCGCGGTTCACCCACACGTGTTTCATGGTCACGCCGTACGACGGCTACGTGCAGGTCTGCGAAGAGCTGGCGCGACTGACCCCCGGCGACCACGAGAAACGCTCGGCGCTGTTCAACTCCGGCGCCGAGGCCGTGGAGAACGCCGTCAAGATCGCCCGGGCGCACACCAAGCGTCAGGCCGTCGTCGTCTTCGACCACGGCTACCACGGCCGGACCAACCTCACGATGGCCCTCACGGCCAAGAACATGCCCTACAAGCACTCGTTCGGGCCGTTCGCGCCGGAGGTCTACCGGGTGCCGATGTCCTACCCGTTGCGCGACCCCGAGGGGATGACGGGCGAGCAGGCCGCCGCCCGGGCCGTCGAGCTGATCGAGAAGCAGGTCGGCGCCGACAACGTCGCCGCGGTCGTGATCGAGCCGATCCAGGGTGAGGGCGGCTTCGTCGTCCCGGCCCCCGGCTTCCTGCCCGCCCTGGCGCGGTGGTGCAGCGAGTCGGGAGCGGTGTTCGTGGCCGACGAGATCCAGAGCGGCTTCGCCCGCACCGGTGACTGGTTCGCCTGCGACCACGAAGGTGTCGTGCCCGACCTGGTCACGACCGCCAAGGGGATCGCCGGCGGGCTGCCCCTCGCCGCCGTCACCGGTCGCGCGGAGATCATGGACGCTCCCCATGTCGGCGGTCTCGGCGGGACCTACGGCGGCAACCCCGTCGCCTGCGCCGCGGCGCTCGGTTCGATCGAGACGATGGAGAGCCTCGACCTGTGTGGCCGGGCCCGGCACCTCGGCGAGGTGATGACCGGCCGGCTGCGCGAGATCGCCGGGTCGCACGACGTCATCGCGGACGTACGCGGTCGCGGGGCCATGATCGCGGTCGAGCTCACCCGGCCTGGCACGCTCGAACCGGACGCTGCGACGGCCGCCACCGTCGCCAAGGCCTGTCACGCCGACGGCGTAGTCGTGCTGACCTGCGGGACCTACGGCAACGTGCTGCGCCTGCTGCCGCCGCTGGTCATGCCCGACCATCTGCTCGAGGAGGCCCTGGGCGTGCTCGAGAAGGCATTCGCGACCGCCTGACCCGGTAGCCAATCCTCAGGTGGCGCACAGGTAGTCCCCAGGAAGTTGCCCCATTGTCGGGGGTATGACAGCCACGGCTACCCCCACGGCGACGCTGCCGCCGGCACCGCGTTCACTTCCCCGGGGTCGGCCGCCCCGGCACCGGGTCTGGCACGGCGACGCGGTCGGAGCGATCACCTACCTCAGCCTCGTGATCGTTCTCGCTCTCTGGGCCGCCCACCGCGGCGTGCAGGACCTGGTGTCCGGCGGGGGGCCCGGCCTGATCTCCGCGGGCCGACTGACCGGGCTGATCGCCACCGACCTGCTGCTGCTGCAGGTGCTCGGGATGGCACGGATCCCATGGGCCGAGCGGACCTGGGGTCAGGACCGGCTGGCCCGGTGGCACCGGCTGGCCGGCTTCACCTCGTTCAACCTCATGATCGCCCACATCGTCCTGGTGACCCTCGGCTACGCCGCGACATCGAGCTCCGGGGCGCTGGGTGAGCTGTGGACGCTGGTATGGACCTATCCCGGGATGCTGCTGGCCACCGCGGCCACCGCCTTGCTCGTCATGGTCGTGGTCACCTCGGTCCGGGCCGCGCGCCGGCGGCTGCGCTACGAGTCCTGGCACCTGCTGCACCTTTACGCCTACCTCGGCGTCGGACTCGCCCTGCCGCACCAGCTCTGGACCGGCACCGACTTCATCTCCTCCCCCGCCGCGCGCATCTACTGGTGGAGCCTGTACCTGTTCGCGCTCGGAGCCGTCCTGGTCTTCCGCCTCGGCCTCCCGGCCTACCGGTCACTCCGGCACCGGCTCGTCGTGTCCGCCGTCGTCGACGAGAGCCCGGGTGTCGTCTCGGTGCACCTGGCCGGCCAGGCCCTGCACCGGATGCCGGCACGTGCTGGTCAGTTCTTCGTCTGGCGGTTCCTGTCCGGCCACGGCTGGAGCCGCGGTCACTCGTACTCGCTGTCCGCACCTCCGCACCCGGGCCTGCTCCGTATCACCGTGAAAGACCTCGGCGACGGCAGCCGGGCGGTCAAGGACCTGACGCCGGGGACCCGCGTGCTCGTCGAGGGCCCGTACGGAGTTCTCACCGCCGAGCGGCGCACCAGGCCCAAGGTCACCGCGCTCGCGGCGGGGATCGGCATCACGCCGATGCGCGCCCTGCTCGAGGAGCTCGACTACGCCCCCGGCGGTGCCACTCTGATCTACCGGGCCCGCGAGGACTCCGACCTGGTCTTTCGCGCCGAGCTCGAGGAGCTCGCTGCCGACCGCGGCATCCGGCTGGTCTACCTGCTCGGTCGCCGGGCCCGACCCGACTCGTGGGTCTCCGCCGACCTCGGACATCTCAGCGACAGCGAGGCGCTGCGCCGACTGGTGCCCGACGTCGCCACACAGGACGTGTTCCTCTGCGGACCCGACCCCTGGATGGACGCCGCGACACGGGCCGCGCGGGACGCAGGCGTCCCCGAAGCCCATATCCATGCCGAACGCTTCGCCTGGTGAGAGGGATACTCCGATGCGAAAGATCATCACAGCGCTGACCGGGACGGTCTCCGGTGTGGTCCTGCTGTTCAGCTACCACACCTCGACCTCCGGGCCGGCCAGCCTGGCCGATCCGGTGGTGAGCAGCGGCGGGACCAGCACCAGCGCGGGCTCGACGTCCTCCTCCGGGTCGACGTCCTCGTCGGGGTCGCCGTCCTCCTCCGGGTCGGGGACCTACACCGGAGACGTAGCCTCGACCCGGTGGGGGCCGGTGCAGGTCAGGATCAACGTCGCCAACGGCACGATCAGCGCCGTCGACGTGCTGCAGTACCCGCAGGGCAACTCGCGGGACGCGCAGATCAACAGCTACGCCCTGCCGATCCTCACCAAGGCGACCGTCGGTTCCTCCACCGCCCAGATCGACCACGTCAGCGGCGCCACGGTCACCAGCGGCGGCTACGTGGCTTCGCTGCAGTCCGCTCTCGACCAGGCTCAGCTGTGACCCCGGGGGTCGCGACGCCGCGCCGAGCCTGGGTGGAGCAGCTGATGGGGCTCCCCGTCAGCATCCACCTGCGCGGCGACGCATCACAGAGCGAGCCCGCCGACGAGTGCGTGCAGGCGGTCTTCGACGAGCTGCGGGCGGTCGATGCGCTGTTCAGCACGTACCGGCGGGACAGCGAGGTCTGCCGGATCGACCGCGGCGAGCTGTCGGCTGACGCAGCGCACCCGCTGGTGCGCGAGGTCGTGGGCCTGTGTGAGGCGGCCCGGGTCCTCACGGAGGGGGCCTTCGACGCCAACCGCACGGACCATGACCACGACGGGCGGCGACGCTTCGACCCCTCCGGCCTGGTCAAGGGCTGGGCGGTCGAGCGGGCTGCGACCCAGCTGACCGACCACCTGTCCTGCGACGTCAGTGTCAACGCCGGTGGCGACATCGCGGCTCACGTACGCAGTCCGCACGACCCCCCGTGGCGGATCGGCATCGAGGACCCGCGCGAGCGGTCCCGGGTCCTTGCGGTGGTCCCGTTGCTCACCGGCGGCGTGGCCACCTCGGGGACGGCTGCCCGGGGCCGGCACATCGTGCGCCCGGTGGACGGTGCGGCGGTGGACGACCTGTTGGCGGTCACGGTCGTGGGTCCGTCGCTGATGTGGGCCGACGTCTTCGCGACCGCCGCTTTCGTGCGCGGCCACGACGCCTTGTCCTGGCTCGAGGACCTCCCGGGGTACGAGGGCCTGACAGTGGATCGCAGCGGCGTCGCCACCACGGCTGGGCTGACGGACAGCGTGCTGGCCGCCGCTAGGAACGCTTGACCGCCTGCAGCGTGTAGCTGTGCGGCAGCCGCCATGGCCGGTCGCGCAGCCGGAACTCGCCGCCCGCCAGCCGCTCCGTGTGGCCGGGCATCGCGTCCCAGGGGACGCTGTCGTGCTCGACCAGCATCGTCAGCGACATGCCTTCGTCGAGCAGCGCGGTGACGATCTCGCCCATCCCGTGGTTCCACGCGTGCGCCTGGGTGGAGCTGAATGCGACCTCCGTCTCGACGTAGGTGCCCGGCTCGTCCCAGACCGTCGGATCCGGCAGCTCGACGTAGGGAAGCTCGACCACCAGTCGGCCGTCCTCGCCGACGTCGGCCAACGACCACAGCATCGGGTGGCCCTCGCGGATGAAGAGCCGGCCGCCGGGTCGCAGCAACCCGGCAACCACACCTGCCCACCGCCGGATGTCGGGCAGCCAGCACAGGGCGCCGATCCCAGTGAACACGAGGTCGTACGCAGCGGCACCAAGCAGCTGCACCGCGTCGTAGACGTCGCCAACGACGAAGTCGATCTCGCTGCCGGTGCGCTCCGCAAGAGACCGGGCCTCGTCGATCGACGAACCCGAGAAGTCCAGGCCCGTCATCCGGGCGCCGAGCCGGTGCAGGGAGAGCGTGTCGGTGCCGATGTGGCACTGCAGGTGGACCCCGCGCAGGCCGGAGATGTCGCCGAGCCGGGGGACGTCGAAGGACACGACGCCGCTGAGGAAGGTCGGGTCGTCGACGAACCGGGCGATGGCATAGTCGGCAGAGGCCGCGTGTGCCGGTGCCCGCTCGTCCCAGCTCGTCCGGTTGACGTCGCGGTAGTCACTCACCGGCGTGCTGCTCCCAGCTCGGTGCGGCCACGACCGCGCCGATGTCCACGGGGCCGTAGATGTGCGGGAACGCCTCGTCCGCGCCGTCGGGCGCCTCCAGCACCACCGGCGAGGCCAGCAGGGTCGGGTCGATCTCCAGCAGCACCATCGGCTCGGTGACCCCGCCGTAGAAGGCGTCGTGGACCCCCCGGACCTGCTGCGCGCGCGAGGCGTGCACGAAACCCTCCTGCGCCAGCGACCGACCCAGCGTCGAGATGCGGTAGTCCCCGTCCCGCTTGGCCTGCTCCCAGTCTGCGACCAGGGCCAGGTGGAAGACGTGCTCCCCCTCGTCGAGCGGCATCAGTGCCCCCTGTCCACCCACGCGGCCAGGTGCGGCGCCTCGGCACCGACGGTGGTGTCGCCCCCGTGCCCGGTGTGCACCACGGTGTCCAGCGGCAGCGAGAACAGCCGGTCGCGGATCGAGGCGATGATCGTGGGGAAGTCGCTGAACGAGCGTCCGGTCGCGCCAGGCCCGCCCTGGAAGAGCGTGTCGCCAGTGAACACCACGCCCAGGTCGCGCACGTAGATGCTCACCGCTCCCGGTGAGTGGCCCGGCGTGTGCATGACACTGAGCACCGACCCGGCGACCTCGAAGGAGGTGCCCTCGGCTATGTCTACGTCCGGCTCGAGGTCGTCGTACTCCTGCGCCCAGAGCATCCGGTCGGCCGGGTGCAGGGCGATCTCGCACTCCTTCGCGGCGGCCACCTCGACGGCGGCGTTGATGTGGTCGTTGTGCCCGTGGGTGCACAGCACCAACGACACCCGGCGGTCACCGACCGCGGCGAGGATCGCCGCGGCATCGTGGGCGGCGTCGATGACGACCACCTCGTGGTCATCGCCCACGAGCCACACGTTGTTCTCGACCTCCCACTCGCCACCGTCGAGCGCGAAGGTGCCCGACGTGACCAGGTGCTCGACCCTGGCGACCATCTAGAACACCACGACAGAGCGCAGGACCTCGCCGCGGTGCATCTTGGCGAAGGCCTCCTCGACGTCGGCGATGCCGATGGTCTCGGAGACGAAGCCGTCCAGGTCGAAGCGACCCTGGCGGTAGAGGTCGATGAGCATCGGGAAGTCCCGGCTCGGCAGGCAGTCGCCGTACCAGCTGGACTTCAGCGCCCCCCCTCGGCCGAAGAGGTCGATCAGCGGCAGCGTCACCGTGAGCTCAGGGGTGGGGACACCGACGAGCACCAGCGTCCCGGCGAGGTCACGGGCATAGAAGCCCTGCTCGTACGTCTCCGGCCGGCCGACAGCGTCCACGACCACGTCGGCCCCGAAGCCGCCGGTGAGCTCACGGATGCGCTCGACGACGTCCTCACCGGTCGCGTTGACCGTGTGCGTCGCACCGAAGCGCGTGGCCCACTCGAGCTTGCGGTCGTCGATGTCCACCGCGACGATCGTCGTCGCGCCCGCCACCCGGGCGCCGGCCACCGCGGCACTGCCGACGCCACCGCAGCCGATGACCGCGACGCTGTCGCCGCGGCCGACGGCCCCGGTGTTGACGGCCGCGCCGAAGCCGGCCATCACGCCGCACCCCAGCAACCCGGCGGCGGTGGCGGGTGCGGCGGGGTCGACCTTGGTGCACTGCCCCGACGCCACCAGGGTCTTCGCGGCGAAGGCGCCGATGCCCAGGGCCGGGGACAGCTGCGTCCCGTCGGCCAGCGTCATCTTCTGGGTCGCGTTGCGGGTGGCGAAGCAGTGCCACGGTCGGCCCTTGACGCAGGCCCGGCACTGCCCGCAGACGGCTCGCCAGTTGAGGATGACGAAATCCCCCGGGGCGACGTCGGTGACTCCCTCACCGACCGACTCGACGAGTCCGGCCGCTTCGTGGCCGAGCAGGAAGGGGAACTCGTCGTTGATGCCGCCCTCGCGGTAGTGCAGGTCGGTGTGGCACACCCCGCAGGCCTGGACCAGGACAAGAGCCTCCCCGGGACCGGGGTCGGGGACCAGGATCGTCTCCAGGGTCACCGGAGCACCGACCTTGCGCGCCACCACGCCCTGCACCTCGTGCGTCACCGATGTCGTCCTCTCGTCGAGCGGGGACCGCGGGTTGCTGTCACCCGGTCGGCCTCATCCATTCAGGCCATGATCCACCCTTGCGAATGTGCCGAGACAGTGAGGGATGTCCCAGGTCGTGCCGGAGAGCACGGCGCCAGAGCACCGCGACCCTGTGCTCTGCCGCGCCGAGCTGGCGCACGCCATGATGGCGGGCTCCCCGATCATGGCCTTCCAGCCGATCCTCGACCTGGCCAGCGGGTCGGTCGCCGGCTTCGAGGCTCTGGCGCGGTTCCCGACCTTGCCCGGCGTCGGTGTCGAGGAGGTGTTCGCCTCCGCTGCTCGGACCGGTGTCGGCCTCCGCCTGGAGGCGCTCGCGGTGCGCCATGCCCTCGCCGTCGCGGCAACCCGACCCCGGGGACAGTTCGTCTCGATCAACGTGAGCCCGTCGTCGCTGTGCGAGCCGACCTGGCTCGCCGAGCTGGCGACCGACCTGACCGGGGTCCAGATCGAGATCACCGAGCACGAGCACCTCGGTGACCTGGTGCGAGTGCGGGAGGTTCTCGATGAGCTCCGCCGCCGGGGAGCGCGCATCGCCGTCGACGACGTCGGAGAGGGTCACGCCGGGCTCCAGCAGGTGATGGCCATCGGGCCGGACTGCCTGAAGATCGACCGGTCCCTCGTCCGAGGTGTGGACCGGGACCCGGCGCTCGCGGCCCTGCTCGGCGCGATGGTCCGGTTCGCGGAGCGGACCGGTGCCGACGTCTGCGCCGAAGGAGTCGAGACCGCCGCGGAGCTCGCCGTCCTCGCCGACCTGGACGTCACCTACGGCCAGGGCTACTTCATCGGCCGCCCGGGCCCCGGCTTCACCGCCGCATCCGAGGCCAGCCTCAGTGTCTGTGCCGCCTCCATGGCCCGTGCCGTCGCGGTCGGCACCCACGGCCAGACCGACGACCTCGTGCCGGTGCTCATGCGGGTGTCCTCGGCCCGGTCGCTGGCCGAGCTCGCAGATGTCCTGACCGACATCGCCCCGGCCGTGGGGGCCGACAACGTGGAGCTGTCCTACCTGGACTCCGACTCGACCTACGTCGAGGCCGTGGTCTCCGCGCCGGAGCGCCAGGGCGCACAGCCCTTCCAGAGCACCCGCTTCTTCCTCGAGGACTTCCCGCTGACCAGATCGGTCCTGGACGACGACACGGCGGCCCAGGTCGTGCTGGGCGCGCCGGATGCCGACCCCGCCGAGTCGCGATGGATGGTGCAGGAGAACCTCGGCTCCCTGCTGATGGTGCCGGCCCGGTCCGGGGACCGAGTGGTCGGCCTCTTCGAGTGCCGGCTGCGCGCCGCGCGGCCGTGGCGGCGACGGCAGATCCGGGCAGCGCGCACCGTAGCCGCCGTTGCCGGCCCGGTGCTGGAGAACCTGCTGCGCCGTGCGGCGGCTCAGCCGCCCTCGCGCATTCCCCACGGGGCGCCGTAGGACTCCAGCAGGTCGAGGAAGGGCACGGCGTCGAAGGCCTCCGGCCCGAGCACCCCCGCACCGGACCAGGTGCCGGCCGCCAGCAGCTCGAGGGCGACGACCGGGTTGAGCGCCGTCTGCCAGACGACCGCCTGCGAGCCGTACTCGCTCATCGTCCAGGCGTTGTCGACGACGTGGTACAGGTACACCTCGCGCGGCTGACCGTCCTTGCGCCCGGTGACCCAGGTCCCCGCGCAGGTCTTGCCCGACATCCGGTCGCCCAGCGTTGCCGGGTCGGGCAGACAGGCTGCCACGACGTCACGAGGGGAGACCTCCACGGGCCCGACCCGGACCTTGTCGGTGCGGTCGAGACCGATCGTGTGCAGGGTCCGGAGCACGTCGATGAACTCGGTGCCCAGGCCGTACTTGAACGTCACCCGACGCGCGTCGACCCAGCGCGGGATGAGCAGGACCTCCTCGTGCTCGACGTTGACGCACTCGACCGGCCCGATGCCCTCCGGGAAGTCGAACACCTCCGGCTCGCTGAACGGGGCGGTGGTGAACCAGCCGCGGCCCTTCTCCCACACCACGGGAGGGTTCAGGCACTCCTCGATCGTGGTCCAGATGGAGAACGACGGAGCGAACTCGGGCTCGCCGTCAGCGCCGGTCACGACGAGGTTCGCTCCGTCGCGCACCCCGATCTCGTCGATGTCGTCGAACAGGTGGTCGGCGGCGTAGCGGGCGAAGACGTCGGAGAGCCCCGGCTCCACACCCATGCCCGCCAGGGCCAACCGACCGGCTGCCTCCCACTCGTGGGCCTTGGCGAACTGCTCGTCGCCCAGCTTCACTCCGGTCTGCGCGTGCGGCGACTGCTCATTCGGGTGCGACAGCGACATGGCCATGTCGAGATAGTCGGCGCCCGCGGCGAAGGCGCCGTCGAAGATGGGCATCACGAAGCGCGGGTCCACCGCGTTGAGGACGTGGGTGATGCCGTGCTCGCGAACCAGCGCAGCGACGGCATCGGCGCTGGACGCATCGATCGCCGCTGCCTCGAACCGGGAGTCCGTCGACACCTTGGTGACTGCGCGCTCCGCCCGGCCCACGTCGTAGTCGGCGACCACCATGGCCTCGAAGAACGGCCGGCGGGCGGCGATGCCCGCAACGGCCGAACCGACACCCCCGGCACCGACGACGAGGACTCGCATGCTCATCAGGATCCTTCCGGAGTTCGGTCGTCGAGCAGCGGGCGAAGCGGCTGCGCCTGCAAGCCACGCCGGCGAGCGGTGATGCCGGACAGGGCCTCGAGCACCACCCGGTTGGCCAGAGCCGCGGTGATGTCCGCGTGGTCGTACGGCGGGGACACCTCGACGACGTCCACGCCGACCACCGGCAGCTCGAGACAGACCCGGCGCACCGCATCGAGCAGCTGCCGCGCCGTGAGCCCGCCTGGCTCAGGCGTGCCGGTGCCGGGTGCATGTCCTGGGTCGGCGACGTCGATGTCGACCGAGAGGAACACCCCGTCGCAGTCGTCGGTGGCGATCGTGAACGCCTCGTCGAGACAGCCGTCGAGCCCGCGACTCACGATCTCGGTCATCTCGAAGGACCGCATCTTCTGCGCGGCCATCCAGTCCAGCGTCTCGGGTCCTGGCCAGTAGCCCCGCAGGCCGATCTGGAGGAACCGGTCTCCGCGTGCGGCACCGGACTCGATGAGCCGCCGCATGGGCTGGCCGTGGCCGTAGAGCGAGCCGAACTCGATGTCGCCGGTGTCGGCGTGAGCGTCGAAGTGCACCACGCTGACCCGGCCGGCTCCGTGCCTGCGGGCGACACCCGTGACGTCGGCGAGAGTGATCGAGTGGTCGCCGCCCAGCACGACCGGGATGGCGCCAGCCACAGCGACTGTGGCGACAGCCTCCGTGAGTGCCGCGAGGGACCGCTCGATGTCGCCGGGGGGCATCTCGACGTCGCCGGCGTCGAGCACCCGCAGGTCCTTGAGCGGGTCGACCCGCAGCGCCAGGTGCGGTCGAGAGCCGTCGTGGCCGAGGTAGTCCGTGCCCCGGATGGCCTGCGGGCCGAACCGGGTGCCGGGTCGGTGCGACGTGCCCCCGTCGAAGGGTGCTCCCACGATCACCACGTCGGCGTCGGCGAAGCTCGCCGCGTCGTCGAGGTCGCAGCGGCCAACGCCGAGGAAGGTGAAGTCGGGGCCGAACATCTGTCCGTACCTCGTCATGAGCTGCTCACGAGTCGAATCCCATCCCGAGCCGGTCCAGGGTACGCAGCCACGGACCGCGCCGGCCGTCCCGCGCGTCGGCCCGGGCTGCGGCGCGGCGGGTCAGCTCGATTCCCGACCAGCGCAGCGGTTCTGGCGGGAACGGCACCGGCTTGGTGCGGACCATCTTGAGCCGGGTCAGGTCGGTCTCCGCCTCGCCCAGCAGGTCGAGGAGCACCCGGGCGCCGAACCGAGAGGCTCCCACCCCGAGCCCGGTGTACCCGGTCGCGTAGGCCAACCGCCCGCCGAACGCCCGGCCCCAGAAGACGCAGAACCGCGAGCAGGTGTCGATGACGCCGCCCCACGAGTGGGTGAAGCGCACGCCGCGCAGCTGGGGGAACGTCTCGAAGAAGTGCTCGGCGAGCAGAGCGAAGGTCGCCGGGCTCTGGTCCAGCCGGTCGTCGATCTTCGATCCGTAGTGGTAGACGGCGTCGTAGCCGCCCCACAGGATCCGGCCGTCCCCGGTCAGCCGGTAGTAGTGGAACAGGTTGCCCGCGTCGGCCAGGCCCTGCCGTCCGCGCCAGCCGATCGAGTCGCGCTGCTCGGCCGTCAGCGGTTCGGTCACGAGGACGTGGTCGTAGACCGGCACGACGTAGGACCGGAGCCTGCGCAACAGCGGCGGGAAGGCATTGGTGCCCAACGCGACTCGGGGAGCCCGCACCGAGCCGCCGGCCGACTGCAGGGTCAGCGCCGAGCCCGTGGCGGCCACGCTGTCCACCAGCGTGTTCTCGTGGAAGCGCACCCCGAGCGTCCGGCACGCCTCGGCCAGTCCCCACGCCAGCCGGGCGGGATCGACCATGGCCACGCCGTCCTCGTCGAGCACCCCGCCGAGGTAGGTCGGCGAGTGCACCAGTGCCCGGACGGCATCCTGGTCGAGCAGGCGCGCGCTTCCGCCGTGCCTGGCAGCGAGATCAGCCCCTTCGGCGAGCTCGGGAAGCTGCCACTCGGCGGTCGCGACGGTGAGCTCGCCGGTGCGCTCCCAGCCGCAGGCGATGCCGTACCGGCCCAGCGTCGCCTCGATGGCGGCGAGGTTCTCCCGGCCGAGCTCCTCGAGCACGCCGATCTCGTCGGGGAACCGGTCGGCGCCGTTGCCCACCCCGTGGGTCAGGCTCGCCGCGCAGAAGCCGCCGTTGCGCCCGCTGGCCGCCCCGCCGATCGCGCGCGCCTCGAGCACGACGACGTCGAGCCCCGGGTCGGCCTCCTTGGCCTGCAGCGCGGTCCACAGCCCGGTGTACCCGCCGCCGACCACAGCGAGATCCGCCTCGACCGAGCCCACCAGCACGGGGGCGGGTTCAGGGCCGGGCGAGGCGTCGAGCCAGTACGGCACCGGCTCGGCATCAGCCAGCGCGGTCATCGTCGCGGTCATCGCGCTCGGGACCGCCGCATGCTCACCAGCTGGCCGACCACCACGATGCTCAGGGCCGTCAGGAACATCAGCGCACCGATGACGTTCACCTGCGGCGGCACCCCGCGTTGGGCCGCGCCCCACACGTACAGCGGGAAGGTGACGGTCCGGCCCGAGTTGAAGTTGGTGATGATGAAGTCGTCGAAGGACAACGAGAACGACAGCAGCGCGGCGGCCATGATGCCGGGGAAGACCAGGGGCAGGGTGACCCGGCGGAAGGTCTGCCACTCGTTGGCGTAGAGGTCCATCGCCGCCTGCTCCAGTCGCGGGTCCAGACTCGCGATCCGCGCCTTGACCGTCACCACCACGAAGCTCAGACAGAACATGATGTGGGCGATGAGGATGGTCCAGAAGCCGAGCGAGACCCCTGACGCGACGAACAGCGCCAGCAGCGAGGAGCCCATCACGACCTCGGGGCTGGCCATCGGCAGGAAGATGATCAGGTTGGTCGCCGACCGGCCGCGGAAGCGGTGCCGGCCGATGGCGAAGGCCATCAGCGTCCCGAGCGCGGTCGCCACCGCTGTCGCGAGGAACGCGATCTGCAGGCTGCGGCTGACGGACGCGCAGAGACCGCCGGTGCACGGGTGCAGCCAGTTGTCCAGGGTGAACTGGTTGAACGTGTAGTTCAGCCGCCCCGCCGGGTCGTTGAACGAGAACAGGATGACAACGAAGATCGGCAGGAAGAGGTAGACCAGCACCAGGGCCGCGACGAACACGACCATGTGGTCGGCGATCCACCGGCCGGCCCGGTGGCCGAACGGCGGGCGGTGCAGGGTGGCAGTCGTCGCGGTGCCGGGGGCCCGCGAGCGCAGGGCTGTGGTGGTCACACCAGCTCCTCGGTGCCGGCGCGCCGGACATAGATCGCGACCATCACCACGATGGCAAGCATCAACGTGATCGACAGTGCCGCCGCCGCCGGGTAGTCCAGCCGGACCAGGAATGAGCTGGAGATCACGTTGCCGATCATGTATTGACGCGGCGTCCCGAGCAGCTGGGCGTTGATGTAGTCGCCCGCCGCCGGGATGAAGGTGAGCAGCGTGCCGGCGACGATCCCCGGCATGGACAGTGGCACCGTGATCTTCCGGAACGCCGTGAAGGCCGACGCGTAGAGGTCGTTCGCGGCCTCGATCAGCCGTGGATCGATGCGTTCCAGACTCGCGTACAGCGGCAGGGTCATGAACGGCAGGAAGTTGTACGTGATGCCGGTGACCACGGCGTAGGGAGTTGCGAGCAGCCGGTCACCCGGACCAAGGATGTGCAGGGTCTTCAGCGTGTCGACGACCAGGCCCTGGTCGGCCAGGATCGAGGTCCAGGCGAGCGTCCGGACCAAGAAGCTGGTGAAGAACGGCGCGATCACCATGACCAGCAACAGGTTCTTCCACCGGCCGGCCTTGAAGGCGATCGTGTAGGCCAGCGGGTAGGAGATGATCAGCGCCAGGGTCGTGGCGATGGCGGCATAGAGGAACGACCGGCCGAACTGCGAGCGGTAGGTCGTGAGCGCGTCGACGTAGTTGGCTACGTGTCCGGTGAACTGGTAGCCGACGTCCAGCGAGCCGGCCGGGTCGTAGAGGCTGGTCGCGACCAGCTGGAACAGCGGCACCGCGAAGAACACGACCAGCCAGGCGAGGCCGGGCAGCAGCAGGAGGTAGGGCAGCCGCCGGCGTCGCCGACTGGCGGCCGACACCGGCGCCACCGGCCGGGTCGGTGCCGTCAGACCGGCCATCAGCCGGCCCCGCTCGACACCGGTTCACGGTCGTCGCGGTCCGAGCCGGCGCGAGCGTCCTGATCGGCATCGAGGGCGAAGGTGTGCTCGGGGTGCCACCCGAGGGTCACCTCGTCACCGCGTCGCATCGCAGTGTCCCGGGAGAGGTTCTGGGCGAAGACCATCACGTCCTGACCCCACGGCAGGCGCACGACGTACTGCGTGCTCATCCCGGTGAAGCTGGAGTCGACGACCACGCCGTCGAGTCGGTTGGGCGTCTCGGTGGCTGCGGGCTCGTCGCGGCGGGTGAGATGGATCTTCTCGGGTCGCACGCCCATCCAGATCTCGCTCTGCCCGCTCTGCGCGCGCTCTGCAGGCATCGCCAGCCGGTGGCCGGACACCTCGAGCAGGAGCGACCCGCCCTCGGTCCCGACGACGCTCGCCCGGACGAGGTTGGACTGGCCGAGGAAGTTGGCGACGAACGTCGTCGTCGGCGTCTCGTAGAGGTCGGCCGGTGCGCCCATCTGCTCGACCCTGCCGCCGTTCATGACCGCGATGGTGTCGGCCATCGTCATGGCCTCCTCCTGGTCGTGCGTCACGTGCACGAACGTGATGCCGACCTCGGTCTGGATGTCCTTGAGCTCGAGCTGCATCTGACGGCGCAGCTTGAGGTCCAGCGCGCCCAGCGGCTCGTCCAGCAGCAGGACCTGCGGCCGGTTGATCAGTGCCCTGGCCAGGGCGATCCGCTGCTGCTGACCGCCGGAGAGCTGACCCGGCTTGCGCGGACCGTAGCCGGCCAGCTCGACCAGCTCGAGCATCTTCTCCACCTGCTCGCGGACGTCCTTCACGCCGCGCCGGCGCAGGCCGAACGCCACGTTCTCGAAGATGTCCAGGTGAGGGAACAACGCGTAGTTCTGGAAGACGGTGTTGACCGGGCGCTTGTAGGGGCGCCGGGTCGTGATGTCCGCCGCCCCGAGCATGATCTGGCCGGCGGTGGGCTCCTCGAGCCCGGCCACCATCCGCAGCGTCGTGGTCTTTCCGCAGCCGGAGGGACCGAGCAGGGCGAAGAACGAGCCCTGCGGGATGGTCAGGTGCAGGTCGTCCACCGCGGTGAACGTCCCGAACCGCTTGGTCAGGCCGGTGAGGACCAGATCCTCCCCCGAGGTTGCCGCAGAGCTCGACGCGGCGGTCATGTCGGTCAAGCCCCCGTCACCTTGGCGAACATGTCCTCGTAGCTGCGCTCCTCGGCCTGGTCCAGGCCACGGAACACGTTGGTCTGGGCCAGCGTCGACTCGTCAGGGAAGATCAGCTGGTTGTCGACCAGGTCCTTGTCGATCTTCGTCATGGCCTCCCGCGCACCCTCGACCGGGCAGATGTAGTTGACCCACGCCGCTACCTCGGCCCCCACCTGCGGGTCGTAGTAGTAGTCGATCCACTTCTCGGCGTTCTTCTTGTGCTGGGCCTTGTTCGGGATCAGCATGTTGTCCGACCAGAGCATGAGGCCGGCCTCGGGCGTGACGAACTTGATCTTCGGGTCGTCGAACTGCAGCTGGATCACGTCACCGGACCAGGCGGTGCAGGCTGCGATGTTGCCCTTGGCGAGGTCCTGGGCGTACTCGTTGCCGGTGAACTTGCGCACCTGCCCGGAGTCGACCGCCTTCTGCACGGTGTCGATGGCGGCGGCGAAGTCGTCGTCGGTGAAGTCGGCGGGGTCCTTGCCCATGTCCAGCAGCACCAGACCCATCGTGTCGCGCATCTCGGAGAGCAGGGTCACCTTGCCCTTCAGGTCCGCGCGGGTCAAGAGCTCGGAGATGCTCCCGACCTTCCCGGTGATCTTCTCGTTGTAGGCGATCCCGGTGAGCCCGGACTGCCACGGCGCCGAGTAGTCGCGAGACTCGTCGAAGCCGGGCTTGGCCAGAGAGGGGATCAGGTTGGCCGGGAAGTTCGGGGTGTTCGCCTTGTCGATCTTCTGGATCCAGCCCAGCCGGATCATCCGCGCGGCCATCCAGTCGGTGAGCACCATCAGGTCGCGACCGGTGTCCTTGTTGCCGGACAGCTGGTTGCGCACCTTGCCGAAGAACTCGCTGTTGTCGTTCACGTCCTCGGTGTAAGTGACGCTGAGGCTGGTCTGCTTCTCGAACGCGTCCAGGCTCGGCTTCTGGGTCTCGTCGTCGTTGTAGTCGATGTACAGCGGCCAGTTCGACACGTTCAGCGCCTTGTCGGTGTCCGACTTGTCCTTGCTGGCCGCCCGGTCCTCCTTGGCGACCGTCGAGCCGCTGGTGCCACAGGCCGCAAGGGCGGCAGCGACGCCTACCCCGCCGGCCCCCCGCAGCACGGACCGCCGGGACAACTGGCCCCGGACCATGGACTGGAAGCGGGGATCGTCGTGAAGGCTGCTCATGCGGGTGTGTCTCCTGTCGCGTCGGTGCTGGGTGCCGTAACGGGTGTCTGCCCCGAGAAGATCGTTCGGTGCCATGACTTGCGGGCGGTGGCGGTGCCGTCGTACATCACGTGCTTGATGTGGGTGTAGTCGTCCATCGAGTAGGTGGACATGTCCTTGCCGAACCCCGAGGCCCGGTAGCCGCCGTGCGGCATCTCGCTGATGATCGGGATGTGGTCGTTGACCCACACACAGCCGGCGCGCAGCTCTCTGGACGCGCGCATCGAGCGGAACACGTCGCGGGTCCAGGCGGAGGCAGCCAGCCCGTAAGGGGTGTCGTTGGCCAGCCGCAGCCCCTCGTCGTCGCCGTCGAACGGCAGGACCACCAGGACGGGACCGAAGACCTCGTCCTGCACGATCTCGGAGCGCTGGTCGGCGTCGACCACCAGCGTCGGCTCGTAGTAGGCGCCGCGGGCCAGAGGTCCGGTCGGCACAACACCTCCTCTCACCACCTTGGCTCCGTCGGCACGGGCCCGGTCGACGAAGCCTGCCACGCGTTCCTGCTGAAGGTGGGAGATCAGCGGTCCCTGGTCGGTGCGCTCGTCCAACGGGTCCCCGAGAACGACGGTTCCCATCACGTCCGCGACCCCCGCGACGAAGGCGTCGTAGAGCGGCCGCTGGACGTACGCCCGGGTCGCGGCCGTGCAGTCCTGACCGGTGTTGATCAGGGCCGCCGCGACGGCACCGTGCACCGCCGCCTCGAGGTCGGCATCGTCGAAGACGAGGAACGGCGCCTTGCCGCCCAGCTCGAGGTGCACCCGCTTCGGGCCGCCCGGCGAGGTCGCCGCGACCTCCATGACGTGCCGTCCGACCGCAGACGAGCCGGTGAAGGAGACCATGTCCACGTCCGGGTGCGCCATCAGCGCCTGACCCGCCACCCGGCCGGCGCCGGTGACGACGTTGACGACCCCGGCCGGGACGCCGGCGGCCAGCGACGCCTCGGCGAACAGCAGCGAGGTCAACGGCGTGAGCTCGGCCGGCTTGAGCACGATCGTGTTGCCCGCGGCGATCGCCGGCAGGATCTTCCAGCCCGCCATCTGCAGCGGATAGTTCCACGGTGCGATCGAGCCAACGACGCCGATCGGCTCGCGACGGATGTAGGAGGTGTGGTCGCCGGAGTACTCGGCCGCGGCCTTGCCCTCGAGGTTGCGGGCCGCCCCGGCGAAGAAGCTGACGTTGTCGATGGTGCCGGGCACGTCGAATCCGGTCGAGAGCCGGATCGGCTTGCCGGTCTGGCTGGTCTCCACCCGCGCGAGCTCGGCCGCCTGCTCGTCGAGGATCGCGGCCATCCGGTGCATGGCCGTCGAGCGCTCGCCCGGAGGTGCGGCCGCCCACTCCGGCGCAGCCGCCCGCGCCGCTGCCACCGCAGCGTCGACGTCGCTGCCGTCGGCGAGGCGCACCTGCTCGACCACGTCGCCGGTCGCCGGGTTCGTCACCGGGAACAACTCACCGGAGCGTCCCTCCCGCCGCTGACCGGCGATGAACTGATGCACGCGGGCTGGCTCCTCACGACTGCGGCGGATAGGCACAACAAATCGGGCGTCTGCCGCCGATCTTGTCAGAGGAAACGGGGTGGGACAAGCGATTCCGTAGTCGGAATCCCCTGTCGGCAACGAAATCGTTACTCGAGCGACCGTCCGACTTCGGTCAGCGACGACGGCTGCTGCCAGGTCCGTCGCCCGCCGAGCCAGGTGCCCTCGACCCGGATCCGCGCCCACTCCGCGGGCGACACGTCCATCAGGTCGGCCGAAAGCCAGACGAGGTCTGCGCGGCTCCCGACGGTCACCGTGCCCCACAGGTGCTCCTCGCCCGCTTGGTAGGCCACCCCGGCGGTGTATGCGGACAACGCGGCCGCCGCCGGTATCCGCTCGTCGGGCACCCACCCGTCGACCGGCTCCCCGAGGCCGGTCTGACGCGTCACCGCCACCGGCAGGCCCTCGAGCGGCCGGTGCGAGCTGACCGGCCAGTCGCTGCCCATCGAGAGCACCGCACCGCTGCGCAGCAGGCTGGCCATCGGATACTGCAACCTGCCTCGCACCGGCCCGATCCGGGGCAGGGTGAGGTCGGTCTGCAGGGGGTCGAGCTGCGCCCAGAGGGGTTCGAGGTTGGCGACGACACCGAGCGCGGCGAACCTCGGCAGGTCGAGCGGGTCGACGAGCTGGGTGTGGGCGATCACCGGCCGGCGGTCCCGGGGTCCGTTGGTCCGCGTCACGTGCTCGACTGCGTCGAGGGCGGCCCGGATGCCGGCGTCGCCGATGGCGTGGATGTGGCACTGGAAGCCGTCGGCGTCGAACGCCGCCGCGGCCGCCGCAAGCTCGCGGGGCTCCCATACCGGCAGCCCACAGCTGTGCGGGGCGTCGTCGTAGGGCTCGAGCAGGGCAGCCGTTCCGGCCTCGATCACCCCGTCGGCGAAGAACTTCACGGTTCGGACGCCCACCTGGTCCGCGACCGGAGACGTTGCGGCGAGCGCCCGGGCCTCGGCGAAGTCGCCCCGCTGGGCCGGCCACGAGCCAGGTTCGGCCCGCAGCGCGATGTTGACCCGGACCGCAAGCCTTCCCGTCTCGGCGACGGCCAGGTAGGCGGCGACATCCCTGGGACGCAGCGCGGCCTCCTGCGCCCAGGTGATCCCGGCCGCGGCCAGCAGGGCGGTGGACCGCTCCAGCGCGACGTGCTTGTCCGCGGCACTGGGCCGGGGGGCGTGGCGCAGGACGAGGTCCATCGCGCCCCACTCGACCAGGGTGCCCATCGGCGACCCGTCGTCGCGGCGGACCACTGTCGAGGCGGCGGGGTCGGGGGTCGAGACGTCCAGGCCGGCGAGCTGCAGCGCCGCGCTGTTCACCCAGGCGCAGTGGTGGTCGCTGGACTGCAGCAGCACCGGCCGGTCCGCGACGGCCTCGTCCAGCCAGGCCGCGTCGAAGTGCCCGCGCGGCGCGAGCGCCGGGTCGTACGGCCCACCCTGGATCCACGCCAGCTCCGGGTGCTCGCCGGCATAGGCTCGCACGACCTCGGCAACCTCGGCGACCGACGTCGCGTCGCGCACCTGCGGACCGGCGAGCTCGACCCCGCCCCACAGGGGGTGCACGTGCCCGTCGCCGAAGCCCGGCAGCACGGTGCCGCCTCCGATGTCGAGCACCTCGTCCGCTGCCGAGGCCAGGTCCAGTGCGTCCTGGTCCAGCGCGACGACGACGCCGTCGTGGACCGCGACGCCGCGCGCCACCGGGGCACCCGGGTCGCCGGTGCGCACCCGGCCGCGCAGAAGGAGATCGACGACGATCAGGCCTCGATGTTGGACATCACGTGCTTGACGCGCGTGTAGTCCTCGAAGCCGTACATCGACAGGTCCTTGCCGTGTCCGGAGTGCTTGAACCCGCCGTGCGGCATCTCGGCGACCAGCGGGATGTGGGTGTTGATCCACACGCAGCCGAAGTCCAGCCGCTTGGCCATCCGCATGGCCCGCCCGTGGTCACGGGTCCACACCGAGGACGCGAGCCCGTAGCGCACTCCGTTCGCCCAGCTCAGGGCCTCCGCCTCGTCGGTGAACCGCTGCACGGTGATGACCGGGCCGAAGATCTCGTCCTGCACCATCTCGTCGTCCTGCTTGAGCCCGGACACGACAGTCGCCTCGTGGAAGAACCCGTCGGCGAGGTCACCGCCGACACGATGACCGCCGGCGGCGACCGACGCGTGCTCGGGCGCCCGCTCCAGGAACCCGACGATGCGCTCGAGCTGGTTGGCGCTGTTGACCGGCCCGAACAGGGCGTCCTCGTCGTCGGGCTTGCCGGTCTTGGCGTTGTCCTTCGCCTGCTGGGCAAGCGCCGCCACGAAGTCGTCGTGGATGCCGGGCCCGGCCAGCACGCGGGTCGCGGCCGTGCAGTCCTGTCCGGCGTTGAAGTAGCCGGCGACTGCGATGGCCTCTGCCGCCGCCTCGAGGTCCGCGTCGTCGAAGACCACGACCGGGGCCTTGCCGCCGAGCTCCAGGTGGACCCGCTTGAGGTCCTTGGCCGCCGCCCCGGCGACCTCCATGCCGGCCCGCACCGAGCCGGTGATCGAGACCATCGCCGGGGTCGGGTGCTCGACGAGCGCGCGGCCGGTGTCCCGGTCGCCGGTCACGACGTTGAAAACCCCCGGCGGCAGGAACTCGGCCATGATCTCGGCCATCAGCAACGTCGACGCGGGTGTCGTGTCGCTCGGCTTGAGCACCACGGAGTTGCCCGCGGCGATAGCCGGCGCCCACTTCCAGACGGCCATCATCATCGGGTAGTTCCACGGCGTGACCTGGGCACAGACCCCGATCGGCTCGCGGCGGACGAACGAGGTGTGACCCGCCATGTACTCCCCGGCCGAACGACCCTCGAGGACCCGGGCCGCACCGGCGAAGAACCGGATCTGGTCGATCATCGGCGGGATCTCCTCCGACATCGTCAGCCCCTTGGGCTTGCCGGTGTTGCGCGCCTCGGTGGCTACCAGCTCCTCGGCCCGGGACTCCAGGGCGTCGGCGATGCGGAGCATGGCCAGCTGGCGCTGCCCGGGGGTGGTGTCCCGCCAGGTCTCGAACGCGGCCGCCGCCGCCTGCATCGCGCGATCGACGTCCTCGGCCGAGGACACCGGGGCCTTGGCGTACGCCTGACCGGTCGACGGGTCGATCACGTCACTGGTGCGGCCGTCGGCGGAGTCGACGTGCTCGCCCCCGACGAGGTTGCGAAGGGTCAGGGACACGGAGGCTGCAGATGTGGTGGTCACGACAGGGAATGTAGCCCCCGGAGGCGCTTACCGACAGTTCCAGAGGCCCTAGACGACAGATTCAGCACTTCAAAGGGGTGTTTGCCACGGATTCACTTGCCAAACCGCCGGACTGTCGAGAGGATCGGACCCATGGCAACGCGCGAACGGGGGAACGGCGCTGCGCTCGATGACGTCTCGAAGGCGATCATCGAGCAGCTCCAGGAGGACGGCCGGCGGCCCTATGCCGCGATCGGCAAGGCCGTCGGGCTCTCCGAGGCGGCGGTCCGCCAACGCGTGCAGCGCCTGCTCGACGGGGGCGTCATGCAGATCGTGGCGGTCACCGATCCGCTGCAGGTGGGGTTCCCCCGCCAGGCCATGATCGGCGTCCGCTGCGAGGGTGATGTCGAGGAGGTCGCCGAGAAGGTGGCCGCCATGCCCGAGGTCGATTACGTCGTCATCACAGCCGGCGGCTTCGACCTGCTCGTCGAGGTGGTCTGCGAGGACGACGACCACCTGCTCGAGCTCGTGAGCAAGCGCATCCGCGCCGTTTCCACCGTCCGTAGCACCGAATCCTTCGTCTACCTGAAGCTGCACAAGCAGCTCTACAACTGGGGCACCAGATGACAACGTCAGCGCAGGACCTCTCCGAGCCCGGCAGTGAGGGCACACCCGACTTCGCGCACCTGCAGGCCAGCGCGCGAGACCACCTGTGGATGCACTTCACCAGGATGTCGGCCTACCAGAACGCACCGGTCCCCACGATCGTGCGCGGCGACGGGCCGTACATCTTCGACGACAAGGGCAAGCGCTACCTCGACGGTCTCGCCGGTCTGTTCGTCGTCCAGGCCGGCCACGGCCGCACCGAGCTGGCCGACGCAGCGGCCAAGCAAGCCAGCGAGCTGGCGTTCTTCCCGCTGTGGTCCTACGCGCATCCCAAGGCCGTCGAGCTGGCCGAGCGCCTCGCCCACCTCGCCCCCGGCGACATCAACCGCGTGTTCTTCACCACCGGTGGTGGCGAGGCGGTCGAGAGCGCGTGGAAGGTGGCCAAGCAGTACTTCAAGCTCACCGGCAAGCCGATGAAGCACAAAGTGATCAGCCGCAACGTCGCCTACCACGGCACCCCGCAGGGCGCGTTGTCGATCACCGGTATCCCCGCCGCGAAGGCGATGTTCGAGCCGCTCGTGCCCGGCGCGCACAAGGTGCCCAACACCAACTTCTACCGGGCAACTGAGCACGCCGACGACCTGGACGCCTTCGGCCAGTGGGCGGCCAACCGGATCGAGGAGGCCATCGAGTTCGAAGGGCCCGAGACGGTGGCCGCGGTGTTCATCGAGCCCGTCCAGAACTCCGGCGGCTGCTTCCCGCCTCCCCCCGGCTACTTCGAGCGCGTCCGCGAGATCTGTGACAAGCACGACGTGCTGCTGGTCTCGGACGAGGTCATCTGTGCTTTTGGTCGGCTCGGGCACTACTTCGGCGCATCGCGCTTCGGCTACCAGCCCGACATCATCACCTGCGCCAAGGGCATGACCTCGGGCTACTCCCCCATCGGCGCCATGCTCGCCACTGACCGGATCATGGAGCCGTTCCTGCAGGGAACCAACTCCTTCGCCCACGGCTACACCTTCGGCGGGCACCCCGTGTCGGCCGCGGTCGCGCTGGCGAACCTGGACATCTTCGAGCGGGAGAAGCTCAACGAGCACGTCCTGGACAACACCGACGCGTTCCGCGCCACCTTGGAGAAGCTCAACGACCTCCCGATCGTCGGCGACGTGCGCGGCGACGGATTCTTCTTCGGCATCGAGATGGTCAAGGACAAGGTCACCCGGGAGACCTTCGATGACGACGAGTCGGAGCGACTGCTGCGCGGCTTCCTATCCAAGGCGCTCTTCGACGCCGGGCTGTACTGCCGGGCCGACGACCGCGGCGACCCCGTCATCCAGCTCTCCCCGCCGCTGATCTGCGACCAGTCGCACTTCGACGAGATGGAGCAGATCCTGCGCTCCGTGCTCACCGAGGCATGGGCACGACTCTGAGCCAGCGCACGACGGTCCGGCGGCTGCCGGACAAGGCCGTCACCGACCGGGTGGCCCTGGACGCCGTCCTGGACGCCGGTCGGGTCGCGCAGGTCGCCGTCGTGGACGCGGGCCAGCCCTACATCCTGCCGGTCGCCTACGCCCGCGACGGCGACACCGTTCTCTTCCACGGGTCGACGGCGAGCCGGCTGTTCCGCACCCTGGCCGGCGGCGCCCCCACCTGCCTGACGGTGACCCTGCTCGACGGTCTCGTGCTCGCCCGGTCGCTGTTCGAGTCGTCGATGAACTACCGCTCGGCGATGGTGCTCGGCGTGGCCGAGATGTTGCACGGTGCACCGAAGCTGGCCGCACTCGAGGTCATCACCGAGCACCTGATGCCCGGCCGCTGGGCCGACGCACGAAGGCCGAGCCGCAAGGAGACCGCCGCCACCCTCGTGCTCTCCCTCCCGTTGCAGGAGTGGTCGGTGAAGGTGAGCGAGGGACCACCCGACGACGCTCCCCAGGATGTCGGCCTGCCGATCTGGGCCGGGGTCATCCCGGTGCGGGAGACGCTGGGGACACCGACGCCGGCACCTGACCTGGTCGCCGGGCTCGAGGTCCCGTCCTACGTCGCGGCGTGGACCGCCGGGTGACCTGGGCCCCGACCGACTCGACTGACTCGACCGACCCGATCGACCTCGGCCGGCTCTCGTACTGGCACGACGACCTCGGCGGGAGTGGCGGCGAGGACTGGACCCCGCGGCCGGCACTACCCGGTGACCTCGACGCCGACGTGGTCTTGGTCGGCGCAGGCTTCACCGGGTTGTGGACTGCGTACTACCTGGCGCGGGCCGACCCGACGCTTCGGGTGGTCGTGCTCGAGCGGGAGGTGGCCGGGTTCGGCGCGAGCGGACGCAACGGAGGCTGGTGCTCCGCGCTGTTCCCGGCGTCGGTGGACTGGCTGACCCGGCGCTACGGCGCGACCGCCGCTCTCGCGCAGCACCGGGCCATGCAGGCCACGGTCGACGAGGTCGGCACGATCGCGGCCGAGGAAGGCATCGACTGCCACTTCGTCAAGGGCGGCACGGTCGTCGCGGCCCGGTCAGCCGTGCAGCTGGCCCGGGCCCGCGCCGAGGTGGCCGCGGCGCGCACCCATGGCTTCGGCGAGGAAGATCTGCGGCTGCTGGACCCGGCGGAGACGGGCCGGATGATCGCGGCCGACGGGGCGCTCGGGGCGACGTACACACCGCATTGCGCGGCGATCCACCCGGCGCGCCTCGTGCGTGGACTGGGGCGCGCGGTCGAGCGGCGCGGTGTCGTGGTCCACGAGCAGAGCCCGGTGACTGGCATCGGGCCCGGCGTGGTGACCACCCCGCACGGCCGGGTGCGGGCCGGCGTCGTCGTCCGCGCCACCGAGGGCTACACCCCCGGCCTGCCGGGACTGCGGCGAGCGGTCGCCCCGGTGTACTCCCTGATGATCGCGACCGAGCCGTTGCCCGAGCACGTCTGGGAGCGGATCGGACTGACCGGCCGGGCGACGTTCTCCGACCACCGACGGCTCGTCATCTACGGGCAGCGGACCGCCGACGGTCGGCTCGCGTTCGGCGGCCGAGGAGCGCCCTACCACTGGGGCTCGCGGGTGCGACCGGAGTACGACCGGAGTACGACCACGTTCGCCGCGCTGCAGTCGGTCCTGGTCGACCTGCTTCCGCCGGTCCGGGACGCCGCCATCACCCATTCCTGGGGCGGGCCGCTCGGCATCGCGCGCGACTGGTGCGCATCCGTGGGGCTGGACCGGGACACCGGGCTCGCCTGGGCCGGCGGCTACGTCGGCGACGGGGTGGCGACCAGCAACCTGGCCGGGCGGACCCTGGCCGACCTGGTGCTCGGCGAGGAGACAGCGTTGACCGCGCTGCCCTGGGTCGGCCACCGGTCCCGGCGCTGGGAGCCCGAGCCGCTGCGCTGGCTCGGCGTGACCGCCGCCCTGCGCCTGATGAGCAGCGCCGATGCGGTCGAGCGCCGCACCGGCAGGTCGGCCAGGCGCGCGGACCTGCTCGAGCGGTTCACCGGGCACTGAGCAGGATGAGCACGTGACCTACCGGATCTGCTTCGTGTGCACGGGGAACATCTGCCGCTCGCCGATGGCCGAGGTGGTCATGCGTGCCCAGGTCAACGCGGCCGGGCTGGCCGGCCAGGTCGAGGTGGACTCGGCCGGCACCGCCGCATGGCACTCGGGCGACGGTGCCGACGACCGCGCCGTCGCGGCGCTGCGCGAGGGTGGGTACGACGGGTCCGGCCACAGCGCGCGCCCGTTCGAGCGGGGCTGGTTCGCCGAGCGCGACCTGGTCGTCGCACTGGACCGCGGTCACCTGCGCGAGCTGCAGGCGCTGGCTCCGGACGGGGCGGCCCGCGAAAAGGTGTCCCTGCTGCGCAGCTTCACCGACGGCGTCGACCCGCGCGAGATCGACGTCGAGGACCCCTACTTCGGCGGGGCCGCGGACTTCGTCACGGTCCTCGACCAGGTCGAGGCAGGTTGTCACGGGATCCTCGAGGACCTGGTCCGACAAGGCGTTGTGGCCGGGGACTGAGCTCGCCCCGAGCCGCGTCAGGAGTTCGGGTCCGGACCGGGATCGCGTCCGTCCAGACGCTGCTCCAACCGGCCGAGGTACATCTCCCAGCCCGTCGTGTGGTGCGCGCGCTGCTCGCCGGAGGGCAGGCCGTAGTGACGGAGCAGGACCCGGGTCCCGCCGTCCTCCTCCTGCAGCGAGACGACGACCCGGGTCGAGCCGGGAGCGACCGACGTGTCGTTCGTCCACCCCCAGGTGAAGACCAACCGGTGCGGCGGGTCGAGCTCGACGAACTCACCGGCCGCCTCGATGCCGTCGCGCATGCTCACCCGGTAGCTGCCACCGGGTTCCGGCTGGAGGACGGCGTGACTACCCATCCACTGGGTGTACTTCGTCGGATCGACGAAGTACGCGAAGACGGTCTCGGGCTGCGCGGCCATGTGCACGCTGACCTCGAGGACTGCGGGCTCTGTCATGACTGGTCCTTGTCCTTCTGCTCGGCCTCGGCCAGGTCCTTGATGCGGCTCAGGCTGCTGCGCCAATGGGCCTCGACGACCGAGCGCAGCGACCCGAGCGCGGCCTGGTCGGCGCGGTAGAGCCGGCTGGTGCCCTCCCGGCGCTCGACGACGAAACCAGCGTCCTTGAGCACCTTGAGGTGCTGACTGATCGCCGGCCAGGACACGTCGAACTCGGCGGCGATCTCACCCGCGGCCCGCTCGCGGTCCCAGACGAGCTCGAGGATGCGTAACCGGCGCGGGGCGGCGATCACCTGTAGCGGCTCCACGACTGCTGCCCTCCCTCGCTCGACGGCCAGTGTCGCGTACCAGGTGGAGGTGGTTCCCCGTCGCCGCAGTTGACGCACCCGGTTGTTTAAGTTAGAACTTAAATATAGCACCCACTCCCGAGGAGGACCCCATGGACAGATCGATCGTTCTCGCCGTCGACGTCGAGGCCGACGCCACCCGTGTCTTCGAGGCACTCTCGACGAGCGCGGGCCAGCGCGCCTTCTGGACCGTGGACTGCGACGTGTCCGCCGACAACGCCCGGTTCGGCTTCCCGGTGGCTCCGGTCGACCTCATTGCGGACGTGACGGCCGAGCCCGGGAAGCTGGTCCGGATGCAGGTCACCTCGGGATTCCCGTTCTGGGAGGGCTCGACCTGGGAGTGGGAGCTGGGCCCGGCGATGCGTGCGGAGTCCGGCACGTCGGTCGTGTTCCGCCACCACGGGTTTGCCGACGGCTACCCCGAGACCGACCTGGGCCACACCGCGCAGACGTGGGCGCTGGTCCTGGACCGGCTGGCCGGGTACGTCGCCAGCGGCAAGCCCCAGCCGTTCTTCCCAGCGGCGTGACCGTCGACGTCCGGCCGGTCGTCCTCGTCCGGCGGCCCCGAGCCGAGGTCGCCGCCTTCATGTTCGACCCCGCCAACGACCTGCGCTGGACCGGCGGAATCACATCGAGCCGACCTGCGCGGCCGGGACAGCTGGTGGCTGGTGCCACCGTGGAGCGGACCGCCACCTTCCTCGGCCGGACGTTCACCTACGGCTATGTCGTCACCAAGGACGAGCCGGACCGGCTCGTCGAGCTCAAGGTGGACAAACCCTTCCCGATGCTTGTGCGCTACGAGCTGGCCGACGTCGCAGGACCGGACGTGACCGAGGTGGCGATCCGCGCGACGGGGTCGCCGGGCGGGTTCTTCGGCTGGGCCACCCCGCTGATGGCACGCCAGGTCCGCAGAAGCATCGCGGGCGACCTCGAACGGCTGCGGGTCTGCCTCGAGTCGTGACGCCCGCTGCCCGCGCAGGCTCCTGTTCAGACGGGGGCCGGCTGGCGGGACCGGCGGAGGGCCCTCACCCGGCCACCGACCCAGACGAGCCCGAACCCGGCCAGGAAGATCCCCAGGGTGACGGCGCCGTAGGACCACGGGAAGTCGCCGGCCACGAAGGCGGGATCGGGACCCCCGCCGACCGAGTCGAGCATGAGGTAGGTCGACTGGAAGACGAAGGCCCACAGGTAGGCGACGGCGTAGGCGGTGTTCGCAGCCAGCCGTGACCTGAGCAGGTAGCCCAGTGGGAAGGCGGTCAGGACCGTGATGACGGCGATCATGGTCGTCCCCTCAGTCCAACGCCGGCGCGGTCTCGCGGGACGGCGAGAAGATCATGACGATGGCGGCGACCGTCACCAGGACGCTGACGCCGACGCCGAGCTTGACCACCGCCGGGACGTCGACGAAGAACGCCGGGAGGGACGTCAGCATGCTGACGATCAACGTGCCCGCCAGCACGCGGACCGCCACCCGGTTGCCGGTGCGCCAGGCCAGGACCACGGCCACCAGCCCGACCAGACCGAGGACGGACCCGAGGACCAGGATCGCGCGCGGCGGCCCCTCCTGGCCGTCCGGCGTCGAGAAGAATCCGCCGACGATGTTCAGGACGCTCAGGACTCCGCCCAGCGCCAGACCGATGCGCTGACGGGAGGTGGTGGGATTCATCGAGACTCCTCTGTTGTGGGGGGTACGACCGGCCACACCGTGGCGGACGGGACGTTCCCGGCGACACCCCCGCACTCCCCGACCAGGCTCCCGCGTGCTCCCGGCCGGAACGGAAGAAGTTCCTGGGTCGAAAGCGGAGTCCGGACGCCATCATGGACCCCATGACGGTGCGGATCGTGCTCGCCGACGACCACCCCGTCGTGCGCCGCGGACTGCGCGCGCTGATCGGCACCATCGAGGGCCTCGACGTGGTCGGGGAGGCCGCCGACGGAGAAGCCGCGATCCGCGAGGTGCAGCTGCTGCGGCCCGACGTGGTGTTGATGGACGTCCGGATGCCCGGTACGGGTGGGGTGGAGGCAACCCGCCGGATCCGCGCGGTCGCGCCCACCACGGCGGTGCTCATGCTGACGATGTACGACGACGACGCGACGGTCCTGACCGCCATGTCGGCCGGAGCCCGCGGGTACCTGCTCAAGGGGGCCGAGCAGGACGAGATCGTCGGTGCCATCCGGGGGGTCGTCGGGGGCCAGGTCATCTTCGGCCCGGGCATCGCCGGGCGGGTGCTCGACTACTTCGCATCCGCACCGGCCGGTCCGGCCGCCCCGGCCTTTCCTCAGCTCACTGCGCGGGAGCGGGAGATCCTCGACCTGCTCGCGGCCGGTCGGCGCACCGCCGCCATCGCCGATCACTTGTTCCTCTCCCCGAAGACCGTGAGCAACCACCTGACGAGCGTCTTCGCCAAGCTTGAGGTCGCCGACCGCGCCGCAGCGATCGTCCGGGCCCGCGAGGGCGGCCTGGGCCGCGGCGGGACGGGCGGGCGGGTCGGAGCGCCGTGATCGCCGGCGTCGTGCTGATCGCTCTCGCCGGAGTGGGACTGTCCATGGCCGCGAGCGGCATCGGCCTGCTGATCCGACGGAGCCCGGTGCCCGGCGGCCTGCTCGCCGCGGCGGGTGCAGGGCTGCTCGCCGCCAGCCTTGCCGCCACCCGTGACCACCCTGACGTGACCCGGGTGGTCATCGTCGGGACGGCTGGCCTGCTCGTCCCGCTCGCCCTGACGACGTACCCCGGCCCGGCGTGGCGGCACCCCGTCGATGTCGTCGCGCTGGCGACGGTGACCGGCTCCGGTGTGCTCACTGTCGTCCTGTGGTCCGACAACGACGCTGTCGGGTCGATGGGACTGGTCACGGCTAGCGCGCTGCTCGCACACACCTGGTGGCGGATCGAGCGCAGCGGCGGAGACGTGCGACGCGCGCTGGTGTGGATGTCGCTCGGCGTCGCCGTGCCCGGCCTGGTGTCCGGGGTGGCCGTGTTCGCCGCCACCGGGGCGACCGGCGGGGTCCTGACGGTCGTCCTGTTCGTGCTTCTCGGACCAGCGATGTACGTCGGCGTCACGCGTCCCGAGGTCGTCGACGCACGCGGCCTGGTGGTCCATGCGGTGGTGTTCTCCCTGGCCGGAGCCGGGTACGTCGCGGCCTTCATCACTGTGGAGTCGCTCCTGGAGCTCGCCGGCTCACGACCCCCTTCCGTCGGCGTCATGGCCGTCGTCGGCCTCTTCGTCGCCGCGACGCTCCATCCCGTCCAGCTGATGCTGCGCGGCGTGGTCGACGAGCTGCTGTTCGGGCAGCGTCCCGACCCGCTCGACGCCGCCACGGACGTAGTCGGCCACATCGGGGACGACCCCGTCCTGGCGCTGTCGGCGATCCGGGCGACCATGGTGCTGCCGTACGCGGCGCTGACGGTCGACGGTCACGAGGTGGCCAGGTCCGGCACGGCGGTCACGCACACCCGGACGCTTCCGCTCGAGCTCGGCGAAGCCGGTCGCGGCGAACTCGTGGTCGGACTGCGGCCGGGAGACCTCGGCCTCACCGCCGGTGACCGGGACGTGCTTCGGTTGGTGGCACCGCTGCTCGCCCAGACCTTGCGGGCCGGCCGGCTCGCCGCCGACCTCCAGCTCTCGCGGGAGGCGACCGTCACCGCGCTGGAGGAGGAGCGCCGGCGGCTGCGCCGAGACCTCCACGACGGCCTCGGACCGCGGCTGTCGGGGATCGCGTTCACCTCCGACGCTGCACGCAACAGCCTCAGGGGCGACCCCGATGCCACCGACGCCCTGCTTGCCGTCGTGCGGGCCGAGACCGTGACTGCCATCGAGGAGATCCGCCGGCTCGTCTACGCCATGCGGCCACCCGCCCTGGACGAGCTCGGGCTCGTCCCGGCACTGCGCCAGCAGGCGACGTCGCTGCGGACCGCACGGGGCCAGCCGCTCCAGGTCCTGATCACCGCCGACGAGCTGCCTCAGCCAGTTGCCGCAGCCGTCGAGGTGGCGGCGTACCGGATCGTCATGGAGTCGCTCACCAACGTGGCACGGCACAGCGGCTGCCAAGCAGCCAGCGTCGTGCTGCAGACCGACACCACCGGCCTCATCATCGATGTCACTGACCGGGGAGCGCCGAACGGCGAGTGGCACACCGGGGTCGGCATCGCGTCGATGCGCGAGCGCGCGGCACAACTCGGCGGCACGCTGGTCGCCGCCAGCAGCGGCCGTGGCGGCCACGTCCATGCCGTCCTCCCGCTGAACCAGGCCTGACCCGGACTCTGCCCTCGTCCGGGCCCTTCAGCCCGGGCTGGACGGTCGACCCTGCAGGGTCGGCCGCAGCGCATCGAGCACGCCCGGGTCCTCGATGGTCGACGGCACCGGCTCGTCCTTGCCGTCGGCGATCGCCCGCAGCGAGCGGCGCAGGATCTTGCCCGAGCGGGTCTTCGGCAACGCCGCGACCACGTCTACCTGCTTGAACGACGCCACCGCACCGATCTGGTCACGCATCCGGGCCACCAGGTCTGCCCGCAGGTCATCGGGCTCGACGTCAGCCCCGGCCTTGAGCACGACCAGGCCGCGCGGAACCTGCCCCTTGAGGTCGTCGTGCACCCCGATGACGCAGCACTCAGCAACCGCCGGATGCCCGGCCACGACCGCCTCCATCGACCCCGTCGAGAGCCGGTGCCCGGCCACGTTGATGACGTCGTCGGTGCGCCCCATGACGTACAGGTAGCCGTCCTCGTCGACGTAGCCGCCGTCGCCACTGAGGTAGTAGCCGTCGTACGTCGACAGATAGGACTCGAGGAAGCGGTCGTCGTCGTTCCACAGCGTGGTCAAGGCGCCGGGAGGCAACGGCAGCCGCACGCAGATCGCTCCCTCGGCACCAGGGGCCACCTCTTCGCCGGACGGGTCGAGCACGCGGACGTCCCAGCCGGGGACAGGCACCGTCGGCGACCCGGGCTTGATCGGCATCGGATCGAGCCCGCGGAGGTTGGCAGCGATCGACCAGCCGGTCTCCGTCTGCCACCAGTGGTCGACGACCGGCACGCCGAGCCGTTCGGTCGACCACTCCCACGTGTCGGGGTCAAGCCGTTCACCGGCCAGGAAGAGGGTCTGCAGCGACGACAGGTCGTGCTCGGCGAGCAGGCGGCCGTCGGGGTCCTCCTTCTTGACGGCGCGGATCGCGGTCGGAGCAGTGAACATCGCCTTGACGCCGTACTCCGCGATGACCCGCCAGAACGCTCCCGCGTCGGGGGTGCCGACCGGCTTGCCCTCGTACAGCACGGTCGTCGCGCCCACGAGCAACGGCGCGTAGACGATGTAGGAGTGGCCGACGACCCAACCGACGTCGGAGGCCGCCCACCACACGTCACCCGGCCCGATGTCGTAGACGTTGGTCATGCTCCAGGCCAGAGCGACCGCGTGTCCGCCGTTGTCGCGCACGACGCCCTTCGGCTTCGCGGTCGTGCCGCTCGTGTAGAGCACGTAGAGCGGGTCGGTGGCCGAGACGGGCACGCACTCGACCGGCTCGGCGTCCTCGACCAGCGCCTGCCAGTCGATGTCTCGCGGCTCGCTCATCGTCGCAGCTGACTGCGGTCGCTGCAGGAGCACCACGTGCTCAGGCTGATGGCTGGCCAGCTCCAGCGCCCGGTCGATCAGCGGCTTGTACTCGATGACCCGGGTGGCCTCCACCCCGCACGACGCCGTCACCACGACCCTTGGCCTGGCGTCATCGACGCGCACGGCGAGCTCGTTGGCGGCGAACCCGCCGAAGACCACCGAGTGCACTGCTCCGAGGCGGGCACAGGCGAGCATCGCCACGACCGCTTCCGGGATCATCGGCAGGTAGACGACGACGCGGTCGCCCTTGCCGACACCGAGCGAGGCGAGCGCGCCGGCGAACGTCGCGACCTCGTCGAGCAGCTGCGCGTACGTGTAGGTGCGCTTGGTGCCGGTGACCGGGCTGTCGTAGACGAGGGCGAGCCGCTCACCGTTGCCGGCGGCGACGTGCCGGTCCAGGGCGTTGTCGCAGGTGTTGAGCTCCCCGTCGGGGAACCACGAGTAGAAGGGCGCCCGCGACGAGTCGAGGACCGTCGTCGCGGTCGTCTTCCAGTCGATGGCTTCAGCAGCCGTCGCCCAGAAGGTCTGCGGGTCGGAGATGCTCTGCTTGAACGCCTGCTCGTAGGGGCCCATGACGGCATCCTTGCGTCGGGGACCTGACCTTGGCTAGGGCTGCGCGTCCTGCTGCCGAGCAGCCTCGTGCTTGAGCACCAGCATCAGCTCGATGACCCGGTCGAGTGTCTCGTCGACCGCGTCCTCGTCGTAGCCGCCGCGGCGCGGAGGGAACCGGATGCTGCGCACGTGGTCGACGGTGATCGCGGCGTCGCCGCCCAATGCGCCGACGACACGGTCGAGCATCTCGTCGACGCTGTCCACGTCGTAGCCCCGTCGCAGCGCAGCGACGCGGGGGAATCGCTTCATGTACGGCGCGGTCAGCTCGCCGGTGAGGTAGCCGACCTCCCCGGCGGTGTCCACCCGGCCCCGTCGACCGCCACCGCGGCTCTGCAGCGTGAGGATCCGCTCCTCGAGCTCGTCGAGAGCACGGTCGACGACAGTGGCGTCGTATCCACCGTGGACCATCTCGAACCCGGCCTGCCGGATGTCGGTCGAGCTCATCGAGGGCAGTGCACCGGACAGGGACACCTCGACCCCGTTGAGGAAGGCCTCGACCTGTCCACGGTGGTATCCCTTGTGCCGCCACGGCACGCGGGGGAAGAACTCGGTCATCCCGGGGTCACCGCGGCCAGCTGGCCACATGCCCCGTCGATCTCGCGACCTCGTGTGTCGCGCACCGTAGTGGGGATCCCGTGCGCACGCAGGCGCTCAACGAACGTGCGCTCGACGCCGGGATCGCTGGCGGTCCAGCGGGACCCAGGCGTGGGGTTGAGCGGGATCGGGTTGACGTGCACCCAGCCTCGGCCACGTCGGTTGAGCTCGGTGCCCAACAGGTCGGCCCGCCAGGCGTGGTCGTTGATGTCGCGAATGAGGGCGTACTCGATGCTGACCCGGCGGCCCGTCCGCTCGAAGTATCGGTGCGCGGCGTCGAGCACCTCCGCGACCTTCCACCGGGTATTGACCGGCACGAGCGTGTCGCGCAGCTCGTCGTCGGGGGCGTGCAGCGACAGGGCGAGCGTGACGGCGAGCCCTTCGTCGGTCAGCTTGTCCATCGCCGGGACGAGGCCGACGGTCGAGACGGTGACGTGACGTTGCGAGAGACCCAGGCCGTCGGGCACCGGGTCGGTGAGACGCCGGACGGCGCCGATGACCGCGCGGTAGTTGGCGAGCGGTTCACCCATGCCCATGAACACCACGTGGGACACCCTGCCAGGCCCCCCGGGCACCTCGTCGCGACTCAGCCAGCGGGCTCCGGCGACGACCTGCTCCACGATCTCGGCTGCCGACATGTTGCGCGTCAGCCCGGCCTGACCGGTGGCGCAGAACGGGCAGTTCATGCCGCAGCCGGCCTGCGAGGAGACGCACACCGTGACCCGCCCCGGGTAGCGCATCAGGACGCTCTCGACGGTTGCCCCGTCGAAGAGCCGCCACACCGTCTTGCGGGTGGCACCGGCATCGGCCTCGAGGTGGCGCACGGCGGTCATCAGGTGGGGCATGAACGCTGCCGCGAGGCGATCGCGGGACGTCGCCGGTATGTCGGTCATCGTGTCCGGATCGTCGGCGAGGTGGCCGAAGTAGTGCGTCGACAGCTGTCCCGCCCGGAACGGTCGCTCCCCCAGCTCGCTGGCCAGCTCGCGGCGCTGGACCGGCGTGAGATCGGCCAGGTGCCGGGGCGGTTTCGCCCGGCGCTCGCCGGTGAAGATCAGCTCTCCAGGCTTGGGCATCGGTGGTCGCCGCCCTAGACCGGCACGAGCCAGGACAGCAGCAGGTAGGTGACCGGGGCGGCCAGCAGCAGCGAGTCCAGCCGGTCCATCACGCCGCCGTGCCCGGGAAGAAGGCTGCCCATGTCCTTGATGCCGAGGTCGCGCTTGATCATCGACTCGCCGAGGTCGCCCAGGGTGGCCGCGCCCATCACGGCGAGGCCGACCAGAGCGCCTGCCCAGGCAGCACCACCGAGCAGCAGCGGGAGCGCGATCGCCCCACCGACTGCGCTGAACACTGCCGATCCGGTGAAGCCTTCCCATGACTTCTTCGGACTCACCGACGGCGCCATCGGGTGGCGACCGAAGAGCACGCCGGTGGCGAACCCCCCGACGTCGGAGAGGATCGTCAGGACCATGAAGACGACGACCCGGTCCGGTCCGTCATCGGCGCGCAGCAGGAGGACTGCGAATCCGGCGAGGAAGGGGACGTACATCGTGGCGAAGACGCCCGCGGTCACGTCGCGTACGTACCCGCTGGGGTTCTCCGGCAGCCGCCACACCATCGTGGCCAGCACCGCTAGCACCAGCGCCACGAGCATCGCCTCGCTGCCGCCGACGTAGGCCGCGACGAGCAGCGCCCAGCCGCCGAGGCTGATCGGCACGACGGGGATGCGGACCCCGCCGGCGCGGAAGGCGTTGGTCAGCTCCCACGTCCCCAGGGACACGGCCACGATGACCACGACGACGAAGACCGACTTCTCCACGTACAGCGACGCCAGCACGACGAGTCCGAGACCAAGGCCCACCGCGATGGCCACCGGCAGGTTCCGGCCCGCCCGGTTGCGTCGCTCAGGCGGCGCAACCGGCTCCATCGGAACCGGCTCCAGCGGCGACGCTGCCTCCCGATCGGGCTGGTCGAGGTGCTGCAGGTCGCTCTGGTCGGTCGGCTGGTCGGTCGACTTGTCGGTGTTCATGGCAGGCTGCCGGTGGCCGTCTCCTCAGACCTCGAGGAGCTCGGCCTCCTTGTGCTTGAGCAGGTCGTCGATCGCGGCGACGTTGCGCTGGGTGACCTTCTCCAGCTCCTTCTCGGCCCGGTTCACGTCGTCCTCGCCGACCTCGCCGTCCTTGCCCAGCTTGTCCAGGGTCTCCTTGGCATGCCGGCGGATGCTGCGGACCGAGATGCGCGCGTCCTCCGCCTTGCGGTGGGCGACCTTGATGAACTCCTTGCGACGTTCCTCGGTCAGCTGCGGGAACAGCACCCGGATCACGGCACCGTCGTTGGTCGGGTTAACCCCGAGGTCCGAGTCGCGGATTGCCTTCTCGACGGCGGCCATCTGGGTCTTGTCGAACGGCGTCAGCGTGAGCATGCGCGGGTCGGCGACGTGGAAGGAGGCGAGCTGGTTCACCGGGGTCGGCGCGCCGTAGTAATCGACCAGGATCTTGTTGAACATGCTGGGGCTGGCACGTCCGGTGCGGATCGACGCGAAGTCGTCCTTGGCGACCGAGACCGCCTTCTCCATCTTCTCCTCGGCCTCGAAGAGCGTCTCGTCGATCACATCAGACTCCTTTGGCTCGGTCGGCGTTCAGCTCTCAGGTCCGATCAGCGTGCCGATCTTCTCGCCGTTGACGACCCTCGCGATGTTGGCGTTCTCGGTGAGGCTGAACACGATGGCCGGCAGGTTGTTGTCGCGACAGAGGCTGATCGCCGTCGAGTCGGCCACCTTCAGTCCGCGGGACAGGAACTCGTCGTAGGAGATGCGATCGAAGCGCACCGCCTCCGGGTTGGACCGCGGGTCGGCGTCGTAGACGCCGTCGACGCCCGACTTGCCCATCAGCAGCACCTCGGCCGCGATCTCCAGCGATCGCTGAGCGGCGACCGTGTCGGTGGAGAAGTACGGCATCCCGGCGCCGGCGCCGAAGATGACGACCCGGCCCTTCTCCAGATGCCGGATCGCGCGCCGCGGGATGTAGGGCTCGGCCACCTGACCCATCGTGATCGCCGTCTGCACGCGAGTGTCGACGCCCTCCTTCTCCAGGAAGTCCTGCAGGGCGAGGCAGTTCATCACGGTGCCGAGCATGCCCATGTAGTCGGCGCGTGACCGGTCCATCCCGTGCTGCGAGAGCTCGGCACCGCGGAAGAAGTTGCCACCGCCGACCACGATTGCGACCTCCACGCCGGACTTCACGACCGACGCGATCTCGCGGGCGATCGCGGAGACGACGTCGGGGTCGACGCCGACCTTGCCGCCGCCGAAGACCTCACCGGAGAGCTTGAGGACCACGCGGCTGTACCGGGACTCCTGCATCTCGCGGCCTCCTCGTCACCGATCCGTCGACCCGCTGCACCTGGGCCCTTCTAGCTGGCAGTCTGCCAGCCCCGCTAGCCGCCGACCTCGAACCGGCGGAAGCGGGCAACCGAGACACCGGCCGCGTCGAGGAGCGCCTTGACGGTCTTCTTGCTGTCCTGCACGGAGCTCTGCTCGAGCAGCACGACGTCCTTGAAGAAGCCGTTGACCCGACCCTCCACGATCTTGGGCAGGGCCTGCTCGGGTTTGCCCTCCTCGCGCGCGGTTGCCTCCGCGACCCGACGCTCGCTCTCGACGAGGTCAGCCGGCACCTCGTCCCGCGTGACGTACCGCGGGCGCATGGCCGCGATCTGCATGGCCGTGGCGCGCGCGGTGTCACTGTCGGAGCCCTCGAACTCCACCAGCACCCCGACCTGCGGGGGCAGGTCGGAGGACCGGCGGTGCAGGTAGGTGGCGACGTGCCGGCCTTCGGCGCCCAGGACCGCGACGTCGGTGAGCTCGAGCTTCTCGCCGATGACGACGGCGACCGCGTCGATGCTCTCCGCGACCGTGCGCCCGTCGGCCAGCGTCTCGGCCAGCAGGCTCGCCACGTCACCGGCGCCGGACGCTGCGGCATGCGCAACGATGTCGGCGGCCAGAGCCTGGAACTGCTCGTTCTTGGCGACGAAGTCGGTCTCGCAGTTGAGCTGGATCATCCCGCCCTCGGCGGTGGCCACCAGGCCGTTGCTCGCGGTGCGCTCGGCACCGCGCTCCTTGACCTTCGTCTCGCCCTTGATGCGCAGGGTCTCGATGGCCTTGTCGAAGTCCCCGTCGCTGTCCACGAGCGCCTTCTTCGCGGCCATCATCCCGGCGCCGGTGGCGTCGCGGAGCTTCTTCACCTCAGCGGCAGTGATCGACATGACTGGATCGGTCTCGCTCTCTTGTCGTTCGCGCGGCAGTGCCGCGGAGCACCTGCGGACAGGTGCGGTCTGGACGGGTCAGCGGGTCGGGCGCGGTGGCGGCCGCGCCCGACCTGCTCAGGTCGTCGGCTCGGTCTCGGCGGCCGGATCGGTCGCCGCAGCCTCGGGTGCAGCGGCCTCCGGCGCAGCGGCCTCCGGGGCAGCAGGCTCAGCAGCGGCCTCAGCGGCAGCAGGCTCAGCAGCGGCCTCAGCGGCAGCAGGCTCAGCAGCAGCTTCGGGAACCTCGGTCGCCGTCGCTCCGGCTCCCGCGCCCTCGGCAGCGCCGCCTGCGGCGGGCGTGCCCTCGGCAGCCTGGCCGCGCAGCAGCTCCTGCTCCCACTCGGTGAGCGGCTCGTCGACCGCGAGCTGCCCGTCAGCAGCGGGCTTCTCGTCCCCGTCCTGAGAGGCACGCGCGCGAGCCATCAGGCCGTCGGCGACGGCGTCGGCCACGACCCTGGTCAGCAGGGTGACCGAGCGGATGGCGTCGTCGTTGCCCGGGATCTTGTAGTCGACCTCGTCCGGGTCGCAGTTGGTGTCGAGTATCGCGACGACCGGGATGTTGAGCTTGTGAGCCTCGCCGACCGCGATGTGCTCCTTCTTGGTGTCGATGATCCACACCGCGCTGGGGATCCGCGACATGTCCCGGATGCCACCAAGGATCTTGGTGAGCTTGTCCTTCTCCCGGCGCAGGACGAGCAGCTCCTTCTTGGTCATGCCCGATCCGGGCACGTCGTCGAAGTCGAGCTGCTCGAGCTCCTTGAGGCGCTGCAGGCGGCCGTGGACGGTCTGGAAGTTGGTGAGCATGCCGCCCAGCCAGCGCTGGTTGACGTACGGCATGCCGACGCGGGTGGCCTGCTCGGCGACCGTCTCCTGGGCCTGCTTCTTGGTGCCGACGAAGAGCACCGAGCCGCCATGGGCGACGGTCTCCTTGATGAACTCGTAGGCGCGGTCGATGTAGGACAGCGACTGCTGCAGGTCGATGATGTAGATGCCGTTGCGCTCGGTGAAGATGAACCGCTTCATCTTCGGGTTCCAGCGCCGGGTCTGGTGTCCGAAGTGGACGCCGCTCTCGAGCAGCTGCCTCATCGTGACGACTTGGGTGGCCACTGTCGGCCTGCCTTTCTCTGCGCCAGTTCTGCCCGACCCCGCGTTGGCGGGCGGGCCTGGCGCCTGTCGGTTCTTCGCGGGCGGCCGGTCGGACGCCCACGTCCTGACGCCTGCGAACGCGCTCGCCACCGTCGCCGGGTGCGGGTCGGGTGGACCGGTGAGCGCGCCCCCGCCGAGGACCGCGGCTTGCGCCGGGCCGGTGACGGTGTACAGGCGTGCGAAGTCGACCCGCCGGAGCGGATCGCTGCCGCGAGTGTACGTCGCGCGCCCGCTGCCGGGAAATCGACAGGTGATCCCGGCCAGACCATTGTCCACAGGCTGCGACGTCGCAGTGGTCGTCCACAATCCTGCCCGGGACAGGCGCCCGGCCCCCCTGGCCGCAGCAGGCTCGTCTCATGCGAGGAAGCGGCGGTGGCGCCGGCCCGGACGGGCGCGCCAGGGTCCGGCGGCGCACGGCCGCCGCCATGGTCGTTCTGGCAGCCGCCGCGGCGCTCACTCTGACCCCGGCGGCGACAGCGACCTCGGGTGCCTCGGCAGCCCCGGGTTGGGGTGCCGGAACAGCCGTCTGGGGGTGGCCGGTGCAGCCGGGAGGGCCGGAGCACGTCGTGCGTCGCTTCGACCCGCCGGCCAACCGCTATGGCCCGGGGCACCGCGGTGTCGACCTCGACGCGCTGGTCGGGCAACCCGTGCTGGCGGTCGGCACCGGCCAGGTTGCCTTTGCCGGCACCATTGCCGGTCGCGGGGTGGTCAGCGTGGATCACGCTGGAGGCCTGCGCACCACCTACCAGCCGGTGCGCGCAACAGTCACGGCAGGAGACCCCGTTGCTCGTGGCCAGCTGCTCGGGACCCTCACCGGCGAGCCCGGGCACTGCCTCCCGGGAACCTGCCTGCACTGGGGGCTGCGACGGGGCTCGACCTACCTGGACCCGCTTGCCCTGCTCGGCGCGGAACCGGTGCGGCTGCTGCCGCTGCGCGCGAGAGAGCCGCTGTTCCCCGTCAGCCCCTGGGTCGGGCCGACCGGCACCGAGTCTCCGCCCTGGCAGGACCGCGGGCCGCTGCTGGCCCGAGGCTGACCGTGCGTGACCTCAGAGCAGCGCGGCCAGGTCGGTGGCGACTCGCTCGTACTCCGCCGGCGCGTTGTAGGCATGCGCAGAGAGCCGGAGGAACCCGCGACCCGCCCAGGTGGTGACCGCGACCTCGACGGCCGCCTCCTCACCGATCCGCGCCTGGAGTTCGGCCGCTGACCAGGGATCGGACACCAGCCCCTCCGGCAACGGGACCAGCTGCATGCTCACCGCAGGGTCACGGGGCAACCCGGCCAGGTCGACCCCCAGCGCCTCGGCGACGGCACGCTGGCCGGCCACGGCGAGCTCGACGTTGTGCCGTCGCAGCCGGTCCAGCCCGAGTCGCTCGAGCACGCGCAGGGCCCTCGGGGCGGACAGCCAGGCGGTGAGGTCGGCGGTCCCGGTGTCGGCGAACGCGTCGGGCCACCCGTCGTCCTCGCCCCACGACGCGACGAGCGGGAGGACCGAGCGACGCCACCGCTCGTGGACGTGCAGCACGGCGGTCCCTCGGGGGGCGCAGGCCCACTTGTGCAGGTTCCCGGTCCAGAAGTCGGCGCCCAGCCGCTCCACCTCGACCGCGAGCATGCCTGGTGCGTGGGCGCCGTCGACCAGCACGGCCACCCCACGCTCCTGCAGTGCGGGCACCAGCTCGACCAGCGGCAGCCGGCGCGCGGTCGGCGAGGTGATCTGGTCGAGAACGACGAGCCGGGTGTCATCCCGTACGGCGTCGAGCACCGCGGAGGCCGCCGAGGCGTCGTCGGACTCCAGCGGGACGTGCACGGTGTCCAGCCGCGCTCCGCTGCGACCGGTCCAGCGGTTCGCAGCGATGCGCACTGCGCCGTAGGAGTGGTCGGTCAGCAAG